>JBFYYA010000207.1:0-2748 GCA_041310245.1 Syntrophaceae bacterium
TAGACAGAGAAGATATTTACGCGCTGGTTAATAAAATGGACAGCATCATGGACGTTATTGAAGCGACGGCCATACGCATACATCTCTATAAAGTAAAAAAACCTTCCAATGAAATCATTATACAGGCGCGCATTCTCAATGAAGCTATCAAAAAAGTTAAAAGCATCGTTCACGCCCTGCGTAATATGAAAAACTCGGAAATGATTCTTAGTGGATGCGTGGAAATAAACACTTTGGAAAATGAAGGCGATGTCGCCTTAAGAACAATTATGGCGGATCTTTTCGCTCAGGAAAAAGACGCCATCGAACTGGTGAAATGGAAAGACATTTATCAGCTTTTAGAAGAAGCGATTGACGTTTGTGAAGATGTATCGAACATCGTGGAAGGGATTGTCTTAAAACATGCTTGAATCGGTAGCATTTGTTTTCTTTCTAGTGTTCGTCGCTCTGGTTTTCGATTTCATCAATGGCTTTCATGACGCCGCAAATTCCATCTCAACTATAGTTTCGACCCGTGTGCTTTCCCCAAAATTGGCCGTACTCTGGGCAGCTTTTTTTAATTTTATTGCGGCATTTCTTATCGGTACGCATGTCGCCCATACCGTGGGGAAGGGCATAATTAGCATTGACATTGTTGATAACATTGTAATTTTATCGGCTTTGACCGGTGCCATTACTTGGAATATTATAACCTGGTATTACGGTTTGCCCAGCAGTTCCTCACACGCTTTAATCGGCGGCCTGATCGGCGCGGCCGTTTCAAAGGCCGGGATCAGCAAGCTGGTATGGTCTGGAATTATAAAGACTTCTATTTTTATCGTATTATCTCCCACAGTCGGTATGCTGCTAGGGTTTGCTATTATGGTAATTTCTCTAAATATTAATCGCAACTCAAATATTGCTAGAGCTGATAATTTGTACAGGAAGCTTCAGCTTTTTTCTGCCGCTATATACTCGCTGGGTCACGGCATGAATGACGCACAGAAAACCATGGGGATTATAGCTATGCTTCTATTTAGTAAAGGTTTCTTAGGTCCCGTATTTTCCATCCCTTTTTGGATTGTTCTTTTATGCCATGCAGTTATTGCTCTAGGTACAATGTCCGGTGGTTGGCGTATAGTTAAAACAATGGGGACAAGAATAACTAAACTACAGCCCATTGGTGGTTTCAGCGCAGAAACTGCCGCCGCCGTATCAATAATCGGAGCTTCTATTGCCGGAATTCCCGTAAGCACAACTCACACAATTGCCGGAGCAATTGTTGGAGTCGGGGCAAGCAGAAGGCTTTCTGCTGTGCGCTGGGGTGTGGCTGGCAATATAATTTGGGCGTGGATTATGACTATCCCAGTTTCCGCCATTATTGCTTCTTTTGTTTATTTTACTGTCAGATATTTCACCAGTTGATCCCTAAGTTTAGTTGATTACGAAATTAGTGTTGATAATTTTTTCTTTTTAACTTAAATGTTTAAGCAAAGACGCGACACGCTATCTAAATCGTTTTTTTGTGGAGATAATTAATATGGCGGCAAAAATATTGCCTTTTACCACAAGGCAAATCGAAAAAATCATCGCAAAATATCCCACGCCTTTTCACCTTTATGATGAAAAAGCCATTAAGGAAAACGCGCGCGCCTTTAAACAGGCTTTTTCCTGGAATGAAGGCTTCAAGGAATTCTTCGCCGTCAAGGCCGCGCCCAATCCTTTCCTGATGAAAATTCTGCATAATGAAGGTTTCGGCGCTGATTGCAGCTCGCTGCCCGAACTTCTGCTAGCCGGGAAAACAGGCATTACCGGGGAAGAAATTATGTTTTCTTCCAACGACACGCCGGCGGCGGAATTTGTCAAAGCCAGAGAACTTAACGCCGTGATCAACCTTGATGATCTATCGCACATCGCTTTTTTGGAAAAACACGCGGGGTTACCTGAACTTATTTGCATGCGGTATAACCCCGGGCCGCTAAAAAAAGGCAACATCATTATCGGCCATCCGGAAGAGGCAAAATACGGTTTCACGCGCGAGCAGCTTTTTGAAGGATATAGAATTTGCAGGGAAAAAGGAGTGCGCCGTTTCGGCATTCACGCCATGGTCGCCTCCAATGAACTGGATGCCAATTATTTTGTCGAAACGGCTGAAATATTATTTGAACTGGTCGCGGAAATATCGCAAAAACTGAAAATCCGTTTTGAATTTGTCAATCTAAGCGGCGGCGTGGGCATTCCTTATCTGCCCGAGCAGGAACGTATCGATCTTGCGGCAATGAGCCGCGGTGTAAAGGCTAAATATAACGAGATTATCGTCGCCGGCGGTTTCGCGCCGCTTCAAATATTCACCGAATGCGGGCGCTATATGACAGGGCCATACGGATATTTAGTTTCGCGCGTTTTGCATATAAAAGATACTTATAAAAAATTCGCCGGGCTCGACGCCAACATGGCCCATTTGATGCGCCCCGCGATTTACGGAGCTTATCATCACATCACTATCATGGGAAAAGAAGATAAGCCACACAATATCGCCTATGATGTTACCGGCTCGCTTTGCGAAAACAACGACAAATTCGCCATCGATCGCCTCTTGCCGGAAGTGGAGCCTGGGGATATCGTTGTCATTCATGATGCGGGCGCGCACGGCCACGCGATGGGATTTAATTACAACGGAAAGCTACGTTCCGCTGAATTGCTACTGAGAGATGACGGCAATGTTGTGCAGATAAGGCGCGCGGAAACTGGCGATGATTATTTTGCCAC
>JBFYYA010000208.1:0-5713 GCA_041310245.1 Syntrophaceae bacterium
CGTTATAAAAATAAACATCGCATGATTCGACGAGAGCTCTATGCAGCGATACGTGCCCGTGTCCGTCTTTCTTCCAGCATCGGAAAGTTCTGTTTCCCATTGTAAACCCGCCGCCGCAGAAGAATTGTTTGTGCGGAGTAATAATGCCTTCTTCCAGTCCGGCGGCGGCGATAATCAGTTTATAAGTAGAGCCCGGAGGATATTGCCCGGAGACAACCTTGTTGGTCATCGGCGCCAGCGGGTTTTGCAGCAGATTGCGCCAGTGTTCGGCGGTGATACCTGTGTTAAATAAGTGCGGATCGAAAGAAGGCGTGCTGACCATGGCCAGTATAGCCCCGTCTCTGGGATCCAGCGCGATGGCGGAACCTGCTTTTCCGCTTAAGCCCAGCCAGGCGGCATTTTGCACGTCCGAATCTATGGTCATTATAACATTAGTGCCGGGTTGAGGCTCTACGCGCCCCAGTTTCTGAATTTCTTTTTCATGGACATTTACTTCCACCAGTTCAGCGCCGTTGCGTCCACGCAAATAAGAATCTAAAACTTTTTCCACCCCATGTTTCCCGGCAATATCTCCAAGACTGTATTCTGACTCGCCGCTTGCCAAATCATCCTTATCGACTTCGCCGGTATAGCCGAGCAAAGAAGCGGATACTTCTTCCTGCGGATAGAGGCGCACGGGTGAAACTTCCACATACATGCCGGGTAAGGTTATCGAGTTGGCTTCCACGATCGCCACTTTTTCCATGCCAACGTTTCTTTCCAGCTTGACGGGCATATAGGGCCTTGCTTTTTTAGAATATTGCTTGCTCAGCTCGATTTGCATCTTTTTGCGCGCGTAAAGTATCTGAAGGCGTGATATTAATTGTTCGTTATGATCAGTTGTGCCGGGCACATAGACAATGTCAAATGAAGGAAGGTTATCGGCAAGAACCACGCCGTTTCTGTCCGTGATTATGCCGCGCATGGGCGGAATTTTACGGAAGCGGACAGCATTGCTCTCCGAGCGCTCTCTCAGCTCCGTTGCCTTAATAACCTGCAGGTAACAGAGCCTCATCAGCAGAAGAGTAAACACAATCAGCACTACGCTGAAAACAACTTTAAATTTCTGCCGAAATTCGGGAGTCTCCGGAGCGTTCAATCCGGTGAAACGGTTTTCCATAAATAAACACCTCTAATCGGCGCATCAAATAAAAAAACACGGGAGTAAACAGGCCGATAAGTATAGCCTGCGGCAAAAGAATAAACGGGATGCTTAGTGCCGCGTCAAATTTTAGGAACAGGTTGTAAAACAGCACAACAATAAGTTGTTCTATTAAAGCGCAGATAAAGCCAAACAGCGCGACAGGCTGAAGCTTATCGGTATCCATAATAAAAGACACGACAAAGGAAATAACAAAAAGCAAAAGATAAATTAAGGTGAATAGTCCTGTGACGGATCCCACAATACAATCAAAAACAAAACCGAACACAAAAGCCAGCGCGGCGCCTTTAATCAGGTCCAGACGAAATCCCGCGTAGATAACTGCGATGAGAGATAATTCGATAACCAGGCGTCCGGAAAACAGGATATCGGCAACAGCGATCTGCAGCGCGATGAGCAAAATAGACAATAATGGCAAAAACAAATAATAAACCATTTTTACTTCTTGCCTTTTTCTTCAGAAACCAGAACCAGCACTTCTTCTAATTTTGAAAAATCAATATAGGGAGTAACGCTGATATTAAGAAAAAGTTCCGTATCCGGTTTTGTTACGTCTCTCACCTGGCCGACAAGCAATCCTTTGGGGAAGACGCCGCCCATACCGGAAGACATGACAACGTCACCCGCAATAACATCCTGATTTTTAGTGATATATTTCAACTTACCGCCGCGCAGTCCCTCGCCGCTGAAAATTCCCTGAACGCGTGTCCTGTCCAGCAGGACATCAACATTGCTGTTTTCGTCGGTAATCAGCAGCACTTTGGTGACATTCCATGAAACATGAACCACGCGCCCGACCAGGCCGGGTGGCGCGACAACGGGCATGCCTGACTCTAAACCGTCAAAAGAACCTTTGTCTATTATAATGGTTTTGGAAAGCGCTCCCTGTTCTTTGGCGATAACGTGGGCGGCGATAGAAGAGTAGCCGAGTGATTCTTTAAGAGCGAGCAGTTTGCGCAATCTTTGAGTTTCGGAACGACCTTCTTTATAAAAAAGAAGGTCGGCTTCCAGCTCGCTGATTGTTTTGGTTACTTTTTTGTTTTCTTCAACCAGGCCGACAAGGAATACATATCGATCCCATGAATTGCCCACGCTTTTCACTGAAACGTGCGCTAATTTCTGGAACGGCGTAGCCGCCTCCATGATGATTTTTCGGAAAAATCCTCCACCCTTATCATGTTTTGTGTTGTAGGATAACATGATCAGAGAGAAGAGGAATAGAATAACCACAAAAATAATTGATTTATAATTTTTGAGAAAAAACATTTTTTATCCGATTAAACAAACAATCATAAATCCGCTCCGGCGGCAGATAATAAGGAATAATGGATTCGCAATGCGCGTTTATTGCCGGACGCTTTTAAACCTGAACAGCGATTTCTTTGAGCACGTCGAGTTGATCTAAGGCCATGCCCGCGCCGCGGACCACCGCGGAAAGAGGATCATCTGTTATTGTTATGGGCAATCCGGTTTCTTCTCTGATGAGAATATCAAGATTTTGCAGCAGAGCCCCGCCGCCGGTCATCACGATGCCCCTATCGACAATGTCTCCGGCAAGTTCCGGCGGAGAGTTTTCCAGGGCATTTTTAATCGCGTCAACAATTATCGTGAGAGGTTCGTTAATCGCTTCTCTGATTTCTTCGGAATTGCTTTCGATGACTTTTGGAATTCCGGCAATTAAATCGCGGCCCTTAACATCGCCGATTTTTATTTCGTCCAGAGGATAAGCGCACGCCATTTCAAATTTTATTTTTTCCGCCGTTCTTTCGCCGACAAGCAGATTATATTTGCGTTTCATATACTGGATGATGGCTTCGTCAATTTTATCACCGGCAACCTTAACCGACTTGGAATATACTATGCCGGCCATAGAAATAACGGCCACTTCCGTTGTGCCGCCGCCGATATCGACAACCATGGAACTTGTAGGATCGGAAATCGGCAGTCCCGCGCCGATTGCCGCCGCCATAGGCTCTTCAATAATGTAAATTTCACGCGCGCCGGCAGATTCGATTGTTTCGCGCACCGCGCGTCTTTCCACCTGGGTGATTCCCGAGGGAACCGCTACGATAATTCGTGGATGAACGAGAGCTTTTCGGTTATGCACTTTAAAGATGAAATGTTTGAGCATTGCTTCAGTCACGTCAAAATCGGCGATAACGCCGTCGCGTAAAGGCCTGATCGCGGTAATGTTTCCCGGTGTGCGCCCAATCATTATTTTAGCTTCAGTGCCGACGGCCAGAACCTTTTTTACGCCCCGCGCGTCCTGATGCACCGCCACCACGGATGGTTCGTCCAGAACAATTCCTTTTCCTTTGACATAAACAAGAGTGTTTGCCGTGCCTAAATCTATGGCCAGATCGTTGGAAAAATGTCCTAAAATATAATCAAAAAGCATTAATCCTCCAAGTATTAACTGTCAGAAAAATAATTTGTCGTCCGGCTGAACGACGGTTTTCTATACCGTATTTCCCCCCTCTTATCAACGCCTTTTTAAATTATATTTGCATTTTACATATGACTGTAATAGGGAAACCTAGAAATAAACAATCGTCTGAAACTTTGATCATATTTTGAGGAGATTTTATGCTTAAATTTTTTCGTAAACACGCGCGCGGCTGGTTTATGCTTGCCGTCATCGCCATCATTATCATCGTATTTGTGCTTTATTTCGGTACCGACAGGGGCTCCCAGGCCGCTTCGGTCATAGCCATTGTGGATGGAAGAGTCATAAGCATGGCGGAGTTTCACACGGAATATGAAAGAACAATGGATATGATTCGGCAGCGCTATGGCGCTAATATTTCTCCGGAAATCCTTAAGCAAATGGATCTTAAACAAAAAACTTATGACGATCTCATCAGCCGGCATGTCATTATTTCCAAGGCCGAAGATTTAAAAGTAAGGGTATCGGATGAAGAGTTGCGGGAGATGATTATATCCGTTCCCGCTTTTCAGACAGACGGTTTTTTTGATGAACGCAAATACCGTCAGATGCTGAGGGCTAACAGGATTTCCGCCGAAGATTTTGAGGAACTCCAGAGAGTCAATCAGATGGCCAGCAGAATAGAAATGATTGTCCGCGAGGGAATCAAAGTTTCCGAAGAGGAGGTTTTTGATCTGTTCGTTTTGCAAAACCAGAAAATCAATCTTCAGTATGTGAAAATAGCGGGCCAAAATATCAAAAAAACAATTTCTCCCACCGCCGCCGAACTGGAAAAATATTTAGCCGGCAACAGCGCCGCGTTTCGGCGCCCGGAACAGGTAAAGGTAAAATATCTTTATTTTCCCGCGGCGGCTTTCGCGATTGGTTCTATTAGCGACGCCGAGGTCCGCGATTATTACGATCTGCATAAAGACAGTTACCGCGACAAGGCGGGTAAGCAATTGTCTTTTGCCGAGGCAAGAAGCCTTATCTTCAGAGAGCTCAGCATGAACAGGGGAGCGCAAAAGGCTCAGGCCGAGGCAAAAAAAGCGCGGGATGTGATTTATCAGGAAAATAATTTTGACGAATACGGCAGAAAAAATAATTTGGTAATCAGCAGAACCGGGTTCTTCCCCGTGGATAATCCGCCGCAGGAATTCACTTCCGTGAAAGGTTTCGAAAAGGAGATTCTGGAATTAAGAGAAGGGGAGCTAAGCCGTATTCTGATGAAAGACAGTGGTTATTATCTTATTGAACTCGTTGAGAAAAAAGATTCTTATTTGCCGCAGCTTAAAGAAATTGAAAACGAAGTAAGAAAACATTATGTCTTTTTTGAAAAAAACCGCCTTGCCGCCGAGGAAGCCCGGCTGATTTTGGAAAAAATAAAAGCGGGAGAGCCGCTGGATAAAGTCGCGCGCGCTAGGGGTTTTGGAGTTGATGAAACAGGCTTTTTCCAGCCGGGCGATTCCATTCCGAAGATCGGCGCTAATCAGGGTGACGCGGAATCTCTTTATCAGCTTTCCGCCGCGAATCCTTATACGGCAAATCCTCTTTTTGTCAATGATACCCACATAGTGTTTAAACTCAAAGGCACAAGCAAAGTGGACCGCAAGGATTTTGAAGCAAAGCAAGCGGCTTACGAAAGAATGCTGCTGAACGCCAAGCAGGAAGAAGCAATGCGTTCGTGGCTGGACGGTAACAAAGAAGCGCTGATTAAGGCAAAAAGAATCAGCATTAAGAAGCACGCGCAGGATTTATAATAACCAAAAAGGGAATCATCGTCTCTGATGATTCCCTTAATTTTTGGTGGAGCTGAGGGGGATCGAACCCCTGACCTCTTGAATGCCATTCAAGCGCTCTCCCAGCTGAGCTACAACCCCACATACGCATCGTCTTGTTGCCCGTAACGCCAGGCTGCGTCCCCGCCTGCTTTTCTATCAGCGGGACCACTCGCGGGCGAGACTCGGACTTTCCGCCGGCCATTCACACCAAACATGGCCTCTCTTGGGCAGTTTCCGTACCGATGCTCCCGGTCATCGCGTTTCGTATTTCGATGTCAACAACGAGAATTATACTAACGCCCGAGC
>JBFYYA010000209.1:0-10039 GCA_041310245.1 Syntrophaceae bacterium
ATGCTCATTGCCGGCGGAATATTTCACGATATCGGCAAAATTCATGAATTTACCTATCAGAGCCTGATTGATTACAGCGACGAAGGAAGATTAATCGGCCACATTGTCATGGGCGTGGAAATGATTAACAAGGTTATCGCCTTCCTGCCCGATTTTCCCGAACAGTTATCCCTGGAACTGCGTCATCTGCTTCTAAGCCACCACGGAGAATACGAATTCGGTTCCCCTAAACGACCCAAAACACTGGAGGCGCTGGTTGTCAATTATATCGATGACCTTGACGCCAAACTGAACGCGTTTGAAACATTCATCTCGGATTCATCCAAGGATGATTCCGACTGGACAGCTTATAACCGTTTTTTCGAGCGTTTTCTTTACAAAGGAAAATAATTCGACCCGCAGGTATTTTTACCCGCAATCACAAAATTATTTTTTTGTGTATTTTCTGATTTTTACCGCGGCAAACCATGCCAAAAAGATAAAAATGCACAAAACAATAAATCCGCCGATAAGCACTCCATAAGTGATCATATTGGCGCCGCCGAATATGTCCTTCAAATTTTTCGAAGGTTCAGACACATAACGACCTTCCGGCGAACGATATTTTTCCGGTATATCAGGAATGCCGTTTTTATTAACATCCGGGAACGAACGCAGATACTGGAGAAGCGCGATCCACTGCTTCAGTTCTTTTTGCTTGCCGGCAGACTTATCCATGTAAATTGTGGCCTGCTTTAAATCCTCCAGACGATTGCCTTCCCTATCCTTGGGTTTGATACTTAACAATCCATACGTAACCTTGGAAATATAGTTAATCATGCCACCCGCATAGAGATTAGAACAAACCCTGTATAGCTTATCATAATCCAGCGGTTCATAATCGCCCTTTTCATTCTGCACGGATACCTGCTTTACTCTGTCAAATAATATCCTGTGCGGATTAAACGTAAATTTTACTCCTGAAACCTGCAGATGAGCGCCTATCTTTCTGGCCGGAGCAATTGACGCCTCCACTTCCAGAATATCCTTAAGCTCCTTTCCGGTAACATAAAAAGCAAGCAGCGGATAACCCGCGACACCATCTTTACCTATCCCCAAGGATAACACCTGAAAGACATCGGCTGTGGTTATTTTCCCTTTAAGAAAAGAATCCCTTATCAGACCCAGCGGCTCCATAGCCAGATGAACATGCTCATAATCTTTCCCTTCCGCTTTCTTCACCGCGTACCGGTAGGAATCGGCAATCAGATTACCCAAACCCATCTCCCGGGGATTTTCATAAGCCGAATTTATAGTTTCCATATTAAAAGCGCTTTCGGCGATGACTTTATCAAAGGATAAATTATATAATGACAAGAATTTACGGTTAACTATATCTTTATAATGATCGATTTCTTCCACGATAATTGGGTCATTGGGAATCCCCGCGGTAACTTTTCTTAAATCATATGAGGCCACGCGCACAGGTTTACCCTTTGCATGATACACTCTCAGAATTCCCAAATATTCTCCGTATTTTCCTGCGGAAACAATTATTGTTTTTCCCGCTTTGATGGGCTGGGACAAAACTGTGTGCGAATGGCCGCTGATTATAATATCGATTTCCGGAACTTTTTTTGCCAGTAGTTCATCTTCGGATACCTTGCTTTCTTTTTTATTAACCTTGGCTCTGTATGTTCCGCTATGAGAAAGACAGATAATCAGGTCCACTTTTTCTTTCTTGCGCAAAATATTCACCACGCGCTTGCTGGCGCTGACCGGATCAGCATACTTTACAGATTTTACAAAGGGCGTGTTTTCCGCGGCATCTTTACCGATAATACCGAATATGCCGATGCGTACCTTGTTTCTTTCTAATATTTTGTATTGCATGGCAGGATAATCGTTAAAAGCCTGCTGCAGAGCCGCGCCCTCTTTTGTTTTAGCATCCACAATAATGTTGGACGCGACGATACCCGGCAGCTGATTGGTTTTACTCTTTGCCGTTTGCAGCATTTTTGCCAAACCATCAGTATGGAAATCAAAATCGTGATTACCTAGAGTTGTAACATCGTATCCCATTTTCCCCATAAGCAGTAATTCAGAAGCTTCCGTTGCGAATGAAGTGTGGAACAAAGTTCCCATGGAAAAATCACCCGCGTCAATACGCAGGGCTTTGTTTCCGTGATACATGCGCTGTTCTTTTATTATATAGGCGATTTTCGCGAATCCACCCGCTTCTTCTATCTGATTGTCTTGTGTCAATACACGGTGGGGAAGAAAATACGAATGCAAATCGTGGGTGAAGAGAATAACCAGTTCCCTGCTTCCCGGCCCCTGCGCCACGCAAGAAACTCCGGATAAAAATACGAAAAATAAAGATAAAAATAATACAGAAATATGTTTAACAGGCTTCATGAAAATCATCCTTTCTTTACTATAGAAACTGAATTTACGGATTGTTTGATCTTAATGCATTTTCAACCGTGCGTCAAATAAACACTTTGCGCGATTTCACGCGGCTGGAATGTTTTTAGTGCCGCCAACAATAATATTTTATATTTATCCCTCGGGATTTAAGAAGAACCCCGGTCTTTGTTCTTTTTCCAAAAAACAGCCGGCCGCGCACTCATCGGTACAATTTCCATCACAGGGCTCAACATGAATATTAATTGTGGCGTTCGGCAATTTGTTAAAAATGGTTATTTTTAAATTTCTCGTAATTTCGTGCGAGGAAGTCACGCTCATCTGCGGATTGACTTTGATATGAAATTCAACGAAGCGGAAGTTTCCCGCTTTACGTGTTTTTAATCTATGAAAACCCCGAATATCCGGCTGATGCCCGGCGATGACGCCTCGAATCCAACTTTCTTCATCAGCCGGCAATTTTACATCCATCAAATCGCCCAAAGCTCTTGACGTTAAATCATAGGCGGCCTTCAAAATAAATACAGCGATAAGTATGGCCGCGACCGGGTCCAGCCAATATAAATTCACACCCGCCCAAAAATGATGGCCAAGCCAGATTAACAAAAGGCTACACATTACGCCCAGTGAAGTATAAACATCCGTGCGTAAATGCCAGGCGTCCGCCTCCAGAGCGATGGAATCCGCCTCGCGGCCAACCTTAAACAAATTACGTGAAACAATATAATTCATAACCGCGGAAAAAAGCATCACCGCGACACCCCAGGCGGGAGCTTCGATTTGCTGGGTGGATGTAAATTTTTTTACCGCCTCAAAAATAATCCAAAAAGCCGCGATAAATATCAGCGCGGCTTCTACAAATCCGGAAATACTTTCAACTTTACCATGGCCGAAGGGATGTCCTTCATCAGCAGGAAGGTATGATTTTTTAACGGAAAACAACGCAATGAACGAAGCCAGTAAATCCATGGCGGAATGAATAGCCTCGGAGATAATCGCCACGGAGCCAATCAATAAACCCACAATCAGTTTAAATACCACCAGCAAAGAGTTGGACATAACCGATAATATAGCGACCCGCTCTTTACGTTTCTGCAGAGTATTCACCTTATTGATCTCCCTGTGCATTTTCCAACTATGGGCAATATATCATGGCTTGCGCATGCTTTCCTGTATTATTTTTCTATTGATAGTTAAACGTGGATTGGCTTTGCAAGCTCTGAAAAGTGTGTTAGGAAATGCACCTTGATTAAAATTAAATTTCGCAGGTTTATGAACAAAAAAATCATTTTATCGTCTTTTAAAAATTCTTCCTCTAAAGACTGGGGGGACTGGCGCTGGCAATTACAAAACCGCTTCACAAAAATATCATCGATAAAACATTTTCCCATAAAATATTTTCCAAACCAAATAAGCGAGGACAAAATCGCCTCTGTATATCCCATGACTGTTACACCTTACTATCTTTCGTTGATTCAAGAGGACGCTTCCGAAGATCCGATAACGGCGCAGTGCATCCCGGACATGCGCGAAATAACATTAGGACAAAAATATCCCGAAGACCCGCTGGAAGAAGATAGTAAAATGCCCGTCCCAAAATTGATTCATCGCTATACTGATCGCTGTCTGGCGTTGGTTACTGAGGTTTGCGCCGTCCACTGCCGTCACTGCAACCGAAAAAGATTCTGGGCTAAACCAAACAGCGGAAATTTTAAAACTCGTCTTGGCGGCTTTATCCGTTATCTGGAGAAATCACCGCAAATAAGAGAAGTAATCATATCCGGCGGTGATCCTCTAATTTATGACGACGAAAAACTGGAAAGCATTTTGGCCGGCATCAAAACTGTCCAAAACGTGGAGATTATCCGCATCGGTAGCCGTATGCCTGCCGTAATGCCCATGAGAATAACAAAAAACCTTTGCCGGATGCTCAAACGCTATCGTCCTCTTTGGTTTAACACACAGTTTAATTCTCCGGCGGAACTTACGGCTGACGCGGCACGCGCCTGCAATATGCTGCAGGAAGCCGGGATTCCTGTTTCCAATCAAGCTGTTCTTTTAAAAGGGGTTAACGATTCTGAAGACAAAATGCGCGCGCTTCTATACGGCCTGCAAAAAATATCTGTCCGACCTTATTACCTTTTTCACTGCGAGCCGGTAAAGGGTTGCTGGCATTTTCGCACGAGTATAGAATCAGGCATAAAAATGATGGAAAATCTCCGCCGTGAATGTTCGGGCATTGCCCTTCCCCAATATGTTGCCGATATCCCGGGAAAAGCAGCTAAAATACCCCTGGTCAGCATTTCTTCATCCACAAAAGCCCAGATGCTCAAATATCAATATTTTTTTGACAA
Source organism: Syntrophaceae bacterium (assembly GCA_041310245.1). Classification (GTDB taxonomy): domain Bacteria; phylum Desulfobacterota; class Syntrophia; order Syntrophales; family Smithellaceae; genus UBA4810. Next base: position 4,761 of record JBFYYA010000209.1, read on the forward strand.
TTTTACTTAATTAGATTAGGAAGAGCTTCAAATTAAAAATCAAATTACTGAAGTGTCAGTAATTAAGGAGAATAATTATTTATGTACACCGCAAGCGACTTAAGAAAAGGGCTGCGCCTGAAAATCGACAACGACCCATATGTCGTCATCGAATTCAATTTTGTCAAACCCGGTAAGGGGCAGGCTCTATATCGCACCAAGCTTAAAAACATGATCAACGGAAACCAGTTCGAACGTACCTTCCGTTCCGTGGACAACTTTGAACCGGCCGACCTGCGCGAAAAGAAAATGCAGTATCTCTATAAAGAAGGCGATAAATACTGTTTCATGGACAACGAAAATTACGAACAAGTTTATCTAACCGAGGAACAGGTAGGAGATGCCAATAATTTCTTAATCGATAATCTTGATGTGGAGATACTGCTGTTTGAAGACCGCCCCATCGGACTAACCCTTCCTAATTTTGTCGAACTTGTTGTCACCGAGGCTGACCCGTGGGCTAAAGGAGACACGGTATCCGGCGCGACCAAACCGGTAAAAGTGCAAACCGGATATACGATTCAGGTGCCTACTTTTGTCAGCGAGGGCGAAAAAATTCGCGTGGATACGCGCACGTCGGAATACCTGACGCGCGTCAAAGGATAGTGGCTTTAATTGACCGCATCATTTTTTGACGATACACATAATCTGGCGCGCAAAAAAGATTATTTGGTTCTGCGCGCCGGATTGATTCAAAATATCCGCCTATATTTTTTCAATCACGATTTTCTGGAAGTGGAAACGCCACTGAGAATTCCCGCGCCCGCGCCGGAAGAACATATAGAAGCCATTTCCTCGGAAGAATGGTTTTTGCAGACTTCTCCGGAATTATGCATGAAACGGCTTCTCGCCGCGGGGTATCCGCGTATTTTTCAAATCTGCAAGTGTTTCCGCGACGCGGAAAGAGGTAACCTGCACTTACCCGAATTTACTATGCTGGAATGGTATGTTTCCGGATTAAATTATCTGCGGCTAATGGAGCAGTGCGAAAATATGCTTATTGAAGCATTTAATAAAATGGGCTGTGAAGAAAAAATTATTTGGCAAAATAGAAATATCAACCTCGCCCCTCCCTGGGAAAAAATAAGCGTAGCGGAAGCCTTTTCCAGATACGCGAAAATCAGCTGCGATCAGGCTATCGCTGATGACAAGTTTGAAGAAATTATGGCGGACTGCGTCGAACCGCATCTCGGAACTGTTCAACCAACATTTATTTATGATTATCCTTCTGCGCAATCCACGCTGGCGAAGTTAAAAAACGGCACTCCGGATATCGCCGAACGCTTTGAATTATATATAGGATCATTGGAACTTGCTAACGGCTTTTCGGAGCTTGTCGAAGCACATGAACAAAGAAAACGATTCTTGGATGCTTTGCAGGCACGCGCGCGGAAAAACTGGAATAATTATCCGATGCCGGAAAAATTTCTTTCATCACTTGAACAAATACACGCCGCGGCCGGTATCGCTTTGGGAATTGATCGGCTGGTGATGCTGCTTACTGATACAAAATGCATCGACGATGTCGTGGCCTTCACACCGGAAATGCTGTGATTGCTATAACCATCACGTACGATATCAAGAAAATCGCCAGTATTTTTTCTTAAAAATTATTTTTTACACTAAGGAACAAAAAAGAGGTGTTGACAACACCTCTTTTTTCCTTTAGGTTACGCTAACCGTAAAAAAATATATTTAGGGAGAGTAAATAGTGAAAGAAATCGGCTCATTAGATTTAGGAGGCAATTTTCACGGCAGCGTTTTGGGAATGGTTCTTGACGCGGGGCTAATGGTCAAATTCGTTCTTCTGGTCCTGCTGGTTTTTTCCGTCGTTTCCTGGGCGATTATTTTTTTCAAATTTAAGTATTACCGCAAAATCAAAAAAGAGAACGACGATTTTCGCGCTGATTATCTAAAAAGCAGCAACTTGTCTGATGTAAACACGGCTGCCAAAAAATATAAAATATCCACAACGGCCGAGGTATTCCGCGTGGGTTACGAAGAGCTGTCCAAAGTTAACACCAAAACAAAAGGCTCTGACCGTTCAGCCGATAGCTTTAGTCTTTCCTCGCTTGACAATATCGAGCGGTCCTTAAACAACGCCAGTAACAGCGAGATGACCAAGCTCGAAAGCGCGATCGGTTTTCTGGCAACTACTGGTTCGGCAAGCCCCTTTATAGGACTTTTCGGCACGGTCTGGGGAATCATGGATACTTTTCAGGGAATAGGCGCTCGCGGTTCGGCAACCCTTGCTGTTGTCGCTCCCGGTATTTCCGAAGCGCTGGTCGCTACCGCCGCGGGGCTTGCCGCTGCCATACCCGCCGTCATTTTTTACAATTACTTTTTAAATAAATCCAAAATAATGGTTCAGGAAATGGATAATTTCGCTGCCGAATTTTTAAACATCGTTGAACGGTATTTTATCCGGAAGTAAATACTATGCGCTCATTACGTAGAAGAAACACCGCACAAAAAGCCATGTCGGAAATCAACGTCACTCCCTTTGTCGACGTTATGCTGGTGCTTCTGATTATTTTTATGGTTACCGCGCCGATGCTTTCCATGGGAATCGATGTTAACCTGCCCAAGGTAAAGTCAAAAAGCGTCGATGTGACCGAGGAAAAACTTGTTTTAACCATAACCGAGACAAGAGAAATATTTTTAAATAAAAATAAAATGCAGCTGGGAGAACTTAATTTCAAGCTGGAAGCAATATTTTCCAACAGGATCGACCGCGAAGTGTTTTTGCGCGCCGATAGAAGTGTTCCTTACGGTTTCGTCGTTCAAGTCATGTCGGAAGTACGCAAGGCCGGCGTCGATAAACTCGGGTTGATCACAGAACCGCCCGAAGGAATGAAATGAAATTCAGAACGCCACAAAACGTTCACATCAATCCCGATAACAAATTCCATAAAATGATTTATCTTTCCCTGATTCTTCATTTTGTTGTCATTAGCCTGGTGTTTGTTTCTATTCCTTCCTCTCCGCGGCGCATCACTTTCGGGCCAGTTTATTCCGTCCAGCTGGTCGGTTCTGACGTCGCGCTGGACAGAGAGTCCTCCTCGCTCAGCGATTATATCGAAAATGCCCAAGCATCAACTTCATCCATCATAAAAAGAGAAGTTGCCGGTATAGATTCCGCGCCCATTAAGAAAGAAGACACAAATAAATTAAAAATAGAAAAAGCGATTGAATCAATCAAACAAAAAGAAATCAGTCAGGGCGAGGAAAAAAACACGGCAAGCTCCGGTGTTTCCGCCTCCGCCGGTGCAATGGGGGCAACCGACCAGGCGACAGTCCACAGAAATGAGTACATCGCGCTGATTCAGTCCAGAGTTAAAAGGAACTGGACACTTCCCGCCGCGTTAATGCCGAAAGACAACGTGGAAACAATAATAGAGGTAAAAATATCACGCGGAGGAACTCTGGAACATATCGGATTTGAAAAAAGCTCGGGAAGCAAATATTTTGACGATTCCGCGCTCAACGCCGTTAAAAAATCGGCGCCATTTCCTCCGTTTCCCGCATATATATCCGGAAATCATATTGATATGGGAATCCGTTTTCACTCCAGGGAGCTACGTTAAACCAAGAAAGGCAGTATTTACATGAAGCAACTTTCTAAAATGGCGTTACTTACATTAACAATATTTAGCTTTTTTATTTTGCCAAATCAAGCGTCGGCAAAAATTTACATAGACATAGATTCCCCGTCATTCCAGCAATTTCCTATCGCTATCTGCGATTTGAACAATATCTCCTCGGGCTCGGCGCAAGCGACCAATATCGGCGTTGCACTTGCTGATGAAATAAAGAAATATCTTTCCATGACCGGAATTTTCAATATTTTAAACAAAAACAGTTTCCTGGAAAAAATGGAACCAGGAAATCCCGATGTTATAGAAAAAGTATATTTCCCGGACTGGTCTCTCATCGGCGCCGATTATTTGGTACGGGGCAATATATTGCAAAAAGGCAAACAAATAATCGTCGACAGCAGACTTTTTGACGTCACGCGAAGCGAACTCATCATGAGTAAAAAATATACCTTTGCTTCTGATGATCAAAAAGATTTAGCTAAAACAATTGCGTCGGATATTTTACTGACTCTCACCGGAGACGAAGGAGAATTCAACACAAAGATAGCGTTTATTTCCAAAAATAATGCTTACTCTGATATTTACACTATCGATTATGACGGGTTGAATCAGACAAAAATTACCAATCACCAATCACTAATAATGTCACCGCGCTGGTCGCCGGACAATAAATATGTAGCCTTTACGTCTTTTAAAGAAGGCGCCCCGAAAGTCTTCATCAAAAATCTGCAAACAGGAGCGGAAAAAAGGGTGTCCGATTATGAAGGTCTAAATCTATGCGGGTCCTTTTCTCCGGACGGGAAATATCTTCTTTTAACCCTGAGCAAAGAAGGCATTGAGGATATATATTCTTTAAATGTAACAACCATGCGGCTTAATCGTCTGACACACAGCTATTCCATTGATGTTTCTCCTGCTTGGTCTCCGGACGGCAGGCAAATAGCCTTTGTTTCCAACAGATCCGGCTCGCCACAAATTTACGTGATGGATGCTGATGGCAATAACGTAAGAAGAATAACTTATGAGGGAAATTACAATACATCGCCATCCTGGTCGCCCCGCGGTAATCGCATCGCCTACGAAGGAAGAGTTTACGGCAGATACCAGATTTTTTCCATTGATAAGGAAGGTAATAATCTCATCCAGTTAACTTTTGATAACGCTGATAATGAATCGCCTTCATGGTCTCCTTCCGGCAGGCAAATAGTATATACTTCAAAAACCTCTTCTCGAAGCAGGATTTGCATCATGAACACCAATGGTTTAAATATAAGATTTTTAAATGAAAAAGCCAATCGCGCGGTTATGCCTGTTTGGTCCTCTCGTTTCAAAAAATAAACTTTTGTCACCAGGGTTGCTTTTTTTTATTTTTTATTATATAAATATCCAAAATGCAGATAAATGACTTCGAAAAGCTGTAACTTATTGATGCGGCTTGTCTTTCTAACATTCCTCAATTGAAAAATGCTTTTTTATTGACGGCTATATGTGAGTTGTGTTTAACTTTTAACCAATTTAACGAAACGAAAATTGAAGAAACAGCATGAAAGGAGCAAGATAAATGATGAAAAAGAAAATAGCAATGATGGGGATTTTGTTTATAACAGTTTTCAGTCTGGCCTTATTTGCGGGCTGTGCTAA
>JBFYYA010000210.1:0-7985 GCA_041310245.1 Syntrophaceae bacterium
TCAGGAAATTGCATGGCCTACTCCTTTTTTGCTATTTCTTTATCCGTTAAATAACAGGCGGGGTCATCTCCCCAGATATCACCCGCCGCTTCCGCCCGCGCGCGAAAATTGCCGCCGCAGACATTCAGCCACACGCAGGCCGCGCAGCGGCCGTGCACATGTTTTTTCTTATCTTTCAATTTCATTAGAAATTCGTTTTGCTCATCCGTCCAGATTTTGCTGAAGGGCTTCTGCCTGATATTTCCCAGCGGACGATTCCGCCAAAACTGATCCGGATATACTTCACCGTCCCAGCTTACGCAGCCGATGCCCACACCGGTTGAGTTGCCCTCGTTCATCTCCAGAAGTTCCAGCACTTCTTTGGCGCGCTTAGGATTTTCTTTTTTCATTTTCAAATAAAGATACGGTCCGTCGGCGTGATTATCCACGGTGAGTATTTCGGGCGCCAGCCCATCGTCAAACATCTCTTTTGTCCGGGCGGCAATTAAATCCAAAAGCGCGCGGGTTTCTTGATGTGTTAAATCTTCTTCGCGCAGTTTGGAACCACGGCCCGTGTAAACCAGGTGATAAAAACAAAGGCGCTCAATTTTTTCTTGTTTGAGCAAATCAAACATCGCCGGCACGTCAGCGAGATTGCGCTTATTCACGGTAAATCGAATTCCCACCTTTATTCCCGCTTCCCGGCAGTTGCGGATCCCTTCTATCGCCTTTTCAAACGCGCCTTTTGTGCCGCGGAAACGATCATTTGTTTTTTCTAGACCGTCCAGGCTCACCCCCACATAGGAAAGACCGATCTTCCGGAGTTTTGCGGCGATTTCTTTGGTAATCAGCGTGCCGTTGGTGGAGATAACCGCGCGCATGCCTTTATCTGTCGCGTATTTCGCCAGCTCCAGCAAATCCGGACGCATGAGCGGCTCGCCGCCGGAAAACAAAATCACCGGCGCGCCGAAGGCCGCCAGATCGTCAATCAGTTTTTTCCCTTCCTCCGTGGTCAATTCATCCGGATAATCGACATCGGCGGAAGCCGAATAGCAGTGAACGCATTTCAGATTGCAGCGGCGCGTCATATTCCAGACAACCACCGGTTTTTTGTCCGCGGAAAATTGCAGCAGGTGCGAAGGAAGCGCCTTGGAGTGGCGGCTGTAGCGCAGCACGTCGGATGGTTCCACCGCGCCGCAGTATAATTTGGAAATACCAATCATTTTTTATTTCACATCTTTCAAACAACTACTATTATTATCATAATTGATTAAGGACTGTACGAGGCCTTGCATGGTGTATTCTTTCTGCTCGATGTCAATCTGAAATCCAGCTTTTCTTGCCGTGGCCGCCGTCACCGGGCCGATGCAGGCAACGCGCACTTGCGGCGGCAGGACAAAATCCTTCCCCATTATTTCCGCAAAATTGGTCACGGTAGAGGAACTGGTAAAGGTAATTATATCCACCGCGCCTGCCTCAAGCAGCTCTGTCAGCTCTTCTTTTTTCCGGCCCGAATTTACCGTCTGATACGCAGTCACAACATCGACCGTAGCTCCCATTTTTCTTAGCCCTTCCGGCAGTATATCACGGGCTTTGACCGCGCGCGGAATCATAATATTTTTGCCTTGCAAATCCAAGGCGGAAAAAGATTGCAAAATGCCCTCAGCGATAAACTCTTCCGGCACAAGATCAACCTTTATATCTTTTTCCTCAATCTGGCGGGCGGTCGCCGGGCCGATGCAGCAGATTTTTATTCCTTTTAAATCACGGATGTCTTTACCCTTATGCCGCAGGCGTTCAAAAAAGAAATGCACGCCGTTGGCGCTGGTAAAAATAATCCACTGATAACTTTCAAGCTGATCAAGGGCTTTTTCCAAATCGCTCCAATCGTCAGGCGGCTCAATAGCTATGGTGGGGAAAGATATGGGATTGGCGCCCTGCTCCAAAAGCAGACGCGCCAGATCATCGGCCTGTCGTTCTGGACGCGTAATCACCACACCCAGACCGAAAAGCGGCTTATTATCAAACCAGCTTAAAGTTTCGCGCAGGTCAACCACGTCACCCACCACCAGAATAGCCGGCGGACGAAAATCATTGGTGTGCGCCAGGACGACAATGTTGGAAAGCGTGCCAACTAAAACCTGCTGCGTCGGCAGGCTGCCGTTCCGGATCATCGCAACGGGCGTTTCCGGATCTTTGCCGTTTTTGATGAGTTCCTTTGTAATTTCCGCGAGGTTTTTCACACCCATCAGAAAAACGAGCGTGCCGATTTTGGCAAGAGCTGACCAGTCGATATCGCTTTTTTCTTTGGTCGGATCTTCATGCCCGGTAACAAATGCCACTGTGGAAGTAAATCCCCTTTGCGTGAGAGGAATTCCCGCGTATGCCGGAACGGCAATGGCCGAGGTCACACCGGGAATGATTTCAAATTCCACATTATTCTCTGCCAGCTTTTTTGCTTCTTCTCCGCCGCGCCCGAAGATAAAGGGATCACCGCCTTTGAGGCGCGCCACGATATTGCCCGCCTGGGCTTCCTTGACCAGTAATTCGTTGATCTGCTCCTGCGATAAAGTGTGATCGCCGCCTTTTTTGCCCGCGTAAATAAAGCGTGCCGGTGTTGGCGCGAACTTGAGCAGCTCTTCGTTAACCAGGTTATCGTAAATAAGCACATCAGCGGCAAGCAGCGCTTCCACGGCTTTGAGCGTAATCAGACCCGCGTCTCCCGGCCCCGCGCCGATGATATATACTTTTCCTTTTTTTGTTTTTTGAACAGTCATTTCAGCACATCAACTCCAGCAGGCGCCTGCCGCCTTTTTCCAAAATTAAATCCGCCAATCTTTTTCCCAGCTCTTCGGCCGCGCCGATCTCTCCCCAGACTTTATCCCTGATTACCTCAGAGCCGTTGGGCGCGGCAATCAATCCCTCCAGCGTCAATCTTTTTCCTTCCAGCAACCCATAGGCCGCAATCGGCAGGCGACAACCGCCACCCAGCGCTCGCAGATAGGAACGCTCCGCGCTGACTTCCGCAAATGTTTGCGGATGATTCAGCTTGCCGCAAAGTTCGGCTAATTCCGTATCGCCTTTCCTTGTCTGTAAACCCAGCGCGCCCTGACCCACCGCCGGGAGCATCAATTCAATGGGCAGATACTGCGTTATTTTTTCGAGATATCCCATTCTCTTCATGCCTGCCGCCGCCAGGATAACCCCCGTGAGGTTTTCTGTCTCTATTTTTTTGAGCCTTGTGTCAATATTGCCGCGCAGCGAAAAAATATTAATATCAGGCAGCATCGCTTTAATCTGCGCGGCGCGCCTGAGCGACCCGGTGCCGATTTTCGCCCCTTTGGGCATAAATTCCATCTTCACATTTCCGCGTGAAACCAGAACATCGCGCGCATCTTCGCGCGGCATTAAAGCGGCAAAAGTTAACCCTTCCGGCGTTTCGCCAGGCACATCCTTCATGCTATGCACCGCCAGATCAATGCTTCCGGCAAGCAAAGCCTCTTCGATTTCCTTGACAAAAACCCCCTGACCGCCAATTTGCGCAAGCGAAACATCCTGCATAATATCGCCGCTGGTTTTAATCACGCAGATCTCAGCCTCTGTTTCCGGCGCGGCTTTTTTCAAGGCCTCGACAACATAATTTGTCTGTGTCAGTGCGAGCTTGCTGCCGCGCGTTCCTACTTTTATATGCACAATCTTCCTTTCTTACTCATCCAGACGGAAAAGCTGGCGAACCGCGGCCACAATATCCTGAGAATTAAACTCGGCGCTTTCCTCTTTCATCACCGCCACCGGAGCGTGCAGAATTTTATTGACAATGCCTTTGACCAGCGCCTCGATTTTTTCTTTATCACCGTTTTCGATGCTGCTCATCCATCCTTGCGCTTTTTCCATCTCCGCGCGCACAATTCCTTCCGCTTTAGTACGCAGAGAAATAATCGTCGGCACGGCCTCCAGTTCCTTTAGCCAGTTACTATATAATGTTACTTCTTCATCAACAATCTTTTCCGCTTTCAGCGCCTCACGGCGGCGATTTTTTATGTTTTCATCAACGATATTCTGTAAGTTATCGATATTATAGAGATAAACATTTTCGATATTGTCCACAGAGGGGTCTATGTCGCGCGGGACGGCGATATCGATTAAGAAAAGCAGCCGGTTTTTTCTTTTGCTAAGCGCCTGCAGAATCATGCTCTCCGTTATTATATAGGAAGGCGCGCCGGTGGAACTGATCACGATATCCGCGTGAGAAAGAGCCTCGTCCAGATTATCAAGACCTGCCGCCCTGCCATGAAACTTTTCCGCCAGCGCCGCGGCCTGAACAAGAGACCGATTGACCACCGTAATATCTTCCGCTTTGTTTCCGATCAGATGCGTTCCCGTCAATTCGGCCATCTCTCCCGCTCCGACCACCAAAATCTTTTTACCGGTCAGCGTTCCTAGTATTTTTTTGGCCAATTCCACCGCCGCGAAGCTTACCGAAACCGGGTTTGCCGCAATTTCTGTTTCCGTGCGCACGCGCTTGGCCGTTCGAAAAGAGCGGTGCATCAGGCGGTTAAGCGCAACGCCGGAGGAATTTTGAGCCAGCGCCTGGCGGTAAGCCTCTTTTACCTGGCCGAGAATCTGCGCCTCTCCCATTACCAGAGAATCAAGGCTGGCGGTAACCCGAAACAAATGTTTTATCGCCTCATCATCGCGGTAAATGTAAAGGCAAGTCGCCTCGTCGTCCGCAAGGCCGCCTTTTTTCATCAACGCCTTTTTCAGTTTATCCGCAGTTTCGGGGTTATCGTCAATTACGGCAACCACCTCCACGCGGTTGCAGGTGGAAAGAAACAAAACTTCCGTAACACCTTCGATGGCGAGAAATTCCGGCAGTAAATTATTTTCTTCTTCACAATCGGCAAAAAGTCTTTCCCGCACAGCCAGGGGAGCTGTTTTATGATTTAATCCAATAAGTATAATCATTTTCAAATAAAGTTGTGTAAAGATGTAGAACAAAATCTCACTAAAATATATGTCAGTAGCAACAACAAAAACACCACACATGACAAAGCGGCCATGCGGAATCCCTTCCAGCCGAGAGCAAGGCGCTGGTGAAGCAGTACGCCGTAGACCACCCAGGCAATGAAAGACCAGATGACTTTCGGGTCATATGTCCAGAGATCTTTCCAGACAAAAGCCGCGTAAAACGCGCCGGCCAGAATACCGACAGTCAATATCGGAAATCCCCATAAAAGGCACAGATGATTAATTTTATCCAGATCTCCCAATGAAGGAAGCAGCCGGCTCATGGAGGTAAGTTTTTTACTTTTGAGCAAAGAGTTTTGCATGATAAACATAGCTCCCGCGCACGATGCCAACACAAACAAAATTTCACCCACAATGGATAAAGCCAAATGCATGGTGGCAAGCCAGCTTTGCAGGCCCGGCGGCAAAATTGTTTTGCCCGCCTCCTGTCCGGCGGCAATAATTACAAACAGCAACACAAGAGGCCCGATAAACGCGCCCAGCAGCCTGGTTTTTGTTTTAAATTGCAGAACAAGGTAAACACCGCAGGCAGACCACGCGTAAAAGGAAAAAAGCGCGCGCGAACCGAGATTGGTAAATCCCGCGGCATTTATCGCCGCGGCAATCAAATAGCACGTAAGCAGGAAAAACGCGCCCGTCAGAACCCAGGTGGATATTTTGGCCAGAGTTACTTTTTTAACGAGCAGAGAAAAAAGATAACCAGCCGCGCTTAAGGCAGAAAGAAAAAAAGCCAGCGCGAAGAAAATCAATTCGCCATTTTCAAAATTCAAATTCCACCTCCTCGCCGGTAATTTCCCTGATTATCTTTTTCACAAGTTTCTTATCTCGGCCGCGGATAGCTTCGAGCAATCCAGCATCCATTAATTTATCAAACCAAACTTTCCCCTGGCCGGAATTTTTTTCCATTTTGTCCCGCAGCTTTCCTAAAACACCAGCCAGAATGGCGTAATCTTCGCCAAAGGTTTCTTCAAGCCGTTCACGCAAATAACGCGCGAGCGCCGGAGATTTTCCGCCCGTTCCTATCGCTATCGTCAAATCGCCTCGCTCCAAAAGAGAAGGCAAAATAAAATCGCATTTTTGCGGGTCGTCGACAATATTTACGGGGATTCCTTTTTTAATAGCGTCACTCGAAACAGCGGCATTGATTACATCATCATCTGTCGCGCCAATTACTAACGCGGCGCCGTTTATATCTTCTACTGAATATTCTCTCGCGTGATGAGTAATAATATTTTTATCTTTCAGTAATAAAAGCTCTTGGGTCAACACGGGGCTCACCACAAAAACTTTTGCCCCGCAATCCAAAAGCCTTGTTACTTTTCTCTGGGCGACTTCACCGCCGCCGACAACCACACATTTTTTGCCGGATATATTCCAGAAAACAGGGTAATATTTCAATATTTTCATTCCCTTTGCTCTGCATATCACATATTTTAAATCTTTTTAAAAACTATCATGAAGGGGGGTAAAATTCAAGTAAGGCTATTTTCACTAAACACTCAACTGCCTACGGCGCGAGCAGGCAAATTTCAGCCGCGCGCGGATTATTCTCAATGCCGAGGCTGCTTGAATTATTGCCAAAAACAGGTTATACAAAATGAAATTCAAAGGGTATATTTCATGGTAAAAAAGCAGCCGGAAAAATGGCTAAAAATGGAAATAGCAGCGGACGCCCAGGTCATGGACGCTTTAGGAAACTTTTTGACCGAAACAGGCGCCCAGGGAGTTTTCCAGGAAACGCTAGAACCTCAATCGCCCGGTGATTTTCCCGAACAGTCGGATACGGAAAAGATCCAGGCTTATTTTCCTGATGACGCGCGCGTCGAAAAAAGAATCAGCTCCGTGCATAATTATCTGGACAGCATTTCTCAAATATTCCCGGATTTCAAAAAACCTTTGCTAAAAACAGAAACCATAAGTGATCCGGATTGGGCCGAGCAGTGGAAAAAATATTTCAAGCCGATACGGGTCAGCGGCAATATCATCGTGAAACCAACCTGGGAGCGTTATTCTCCTTCCAGCCGCGACATCGTCATTGAAATAGACCCGGGCATGGCTTTTGGCACCGGCCAGCACGCTTCGACAAGAATGTGCCTGCAGGCAGTGGAAGAAATTATCCTTAAAGACCGTTCAATTAAAAACTGGAAGGTTTTGGATGTCGGCTGCGGCACTGGAATATTGGGCATTACCGCCGCCAAGATGGGTGCGCGTGATGTGATCTGTGTGGATATCGACAAAAAAGCCGTGGAAATCGCCCGCGAAAACGCCGCGATCAATCAGGTGGAAGACTGCATAAAGTTTATCAATCGCGATGTCAAAACTATCAGCGAGCAGCGTAATTTAATCATTGCCAACCTGACGGCTAAATTACTTCTCGAGCTGCGCGAGCACCTGAAAACTCTTCTTGTTCCTAACGGCTACATGATTATATCCGGCATTGTCGAACCAGACCGACAGGAAATTGAAGAGATTTTTTGTGTAGCGCCATTTGTTCAGGAAGCGGTAATCACCGAAAAAGAATGGGTCTGTTACGTTCTGAAAAAAAGTGACAGAGATATTTGATCGGCCAAGGCCAAGGTGCCTCTTTGATCATCCGAAAAAGGAAAAAAGTTGACCGTTCCACGCATATACAGCACAGAAACTCTGGAAAACAAAAAATCCATACAGCTGCCCGAAGATAACTTAAAATATTTAAAAACAGTAATGCGCTTGAAGCCCGGCGATAAAATTATTGTTTTTGACGGTTATGGCTCTGAGTTCGAAGCAATTATTGAAGATTTTTCCATAAAGAGCGTAGGCGTGAAGCTGGGAAAAGAAGTCCCGCGCGAAAATAAAGAAATCAATATCACTTTGGCGCAGGCGCTGCCCAAAGCGGCCAAAATGGATTTAATCGTCAAAAGCGCGGCGGAGCTGGGTGTGGATTTAATTATTCCTCTTGCCGCGGAAAGATCCGTCAGCCGGATTGACGCAGATAAAGC
>JBFYYA010000211.1:0-6398 GCA_041310245.1 Syntrophaceae bacterium
TATAAATATCCGCTCTTGTTTTTTCCAGTTTCTGCGCTACTTTGGACATAAGTACTTTCCCCCTTCATTACGTAAAACGAATAATAGATATGTCGTTTGCCGGCATTTTTTATTGTTTATCGGGAACGAGTTTTTCTTGCATATAGATTGTTTTTAGTCAACAATTTTGCACATCCATAATATCTTAATTAAATTGACGAAATAATAATATTAGTATAAAAATACGGCTGAATTTATTAAAGACATTTCAAAATAATTTAATGAAAAATAATATTGCTTTTAGAATAATATTGCTGATTCTTCTTATAGCGTTGGGCGCTTACTTTTTTTATCATTTTGATCTTCATCTGTATTTTCAAGATAAGACAAAATTAACTTTATTTATAAAATCATTTCACCCCTACGACGCGATTGTCTTTATCTTGCTGCAAATAACTCAGGTGGTGGCGGCTCCCATTCCCGGAGAAATCACCGGTTTTATCGGCGGATTTCTCTACGGGCCATTGTGGGGCACAATTTATTCGACGATAGGCTTAACGCTCGGATCCTGGCTGGCTTTTATGCTGGCGCGTTTTTTCGGCATGCCCCTTCTGGAAAAAATAATTAATAAGGAATTATTTGAAAAATTCGAATATTTCATGGAACACAAGGGAATGGTCGTTTCATTTTTGCTTTTTCTTATTCCGGGGTTTCCCAAAGATTATTTGTGCTATCTTTTAGGGGTAAGCCGCATTCCCACCTGGACTTTTCTGGTAATATCCGTGGCCGGCCGTTTAATCGGCACAATTATGCTTTCCATAACCGGCAACGTCGCCCGCAATGAACAGTATTTTCTGCTGGCTGTCATGGTTGGCATCGGCGCGGCCATCTTTATCTTCGCCTATTATTTTCGCGATAAGCTTCTGGACGTGCTCAAAAAGAAAAAAGATTGAACCACACCCCCTCGAGATTAAAGTAAACCGGGCAGTAATAGTATGTCTCTCAAATCTGCCTTTTGTCGATTACGCGCGTGATTTTCCCATTTTGCCGCAAAATGCTTTTTGCTTCGACCAGTTTCACATCAACATTTATGCCCGCCTGCGCGCTGATGCGTTTTTTGACATTTTCCTGAAATGAGCGTTGCTTTTGCAGTTCCAAAGCGAATATTTTATCGGTAATTTCGACTATAATTTCCACGGCGTCTATTCCGCTTTTTCTTTCAACAACAATCTGATACGGCGTCTCTCCCTGCGCCACGCTGTAAATAATTTCTTCAATCTGCGCCGGAAAAATATTTACTCCCCTGATAATCAGCATATCGTCGGAACGCCGCATGATTTTTTTCATGCGCGCCAGTGTTCTGCCACATTCACATTTTGTGTAATCCAGACAGGTAATGTCGCCTGTCCGATAACGAATCATGGGGAATGCTTCTTTGGTAAGCGTCGTGAGCACCAATTCTCCGGCATGCCCCGCGGGTAGAACCTTACCAGTTTCCGGATCAATAATTTCCGGAATGAAAGCGTCTTCATAAATGTGCAATCCGTTTTTGCACGAACATTCTCCGGCCACGCCAGGACCGATTACTTCAGAAAGACCATAATTATCCGTGGCGGAAAGCATCAATCTGCTTTCAATCTCTTCGCGCACTTTTTCCGACCATGGCTCGCCACCGAAAAGACCGGCTTTAAGGGAAAGCGCGTTGGGATTAATGCCCATCTTCTCCAGACGTTGGGCCAGCGCCAGAGCGTAGCCGGGCGTGCTGACCAGTACAGTGGTTTTATAATCCTGCATGATCATAAGCTGTTTTTCAGTATTTCCCGTGCCCATCGGAATCACCGAAGCGCCTATTGCTTCCGCTCCGTAATGCATGCCGAAACCTCCGGTAAAAATACCGTAGCCAAAGGCAATCTGCACCAAATCGTCTCGTGTGACACCTGCCGCCGTCATTAAACGCGCCACGAGGTTTGACCATATTTTTATATCATTTTTTGTATAACCGACAACTATGGGCTTGCCCGTAGTTCCCGATGATGAATGAATGCGCACAACTTCTCTCAACGGCACGGCAAACATTCCATAAGGATAATTAAGAAGCAGGTCACTTTTGGTCGTAAAAGGAATTTTTGAAAGATCTGACAGCGACGATATATCTTCAGCGATAATGTTTAAATTATCAAATATTTTTTTATAATGTATAACATTTTTATGAACCCTGTTCATGACCGCCTGCAATCGCTCTAACTGAAGCTGCTCTATTTCTTCCCGCGACATACATTCGTTTTTTTCATCCCAGATATTCATAACAGCCCTCCCGCAATGTTTAAAATCGGTTTGACTAAAAAATAATTAATCAATCGCGTAATTATTCAGCGCTCCCAAATTTCTTTTTTATCTTTTCCTAAATAAGCTCGCTGCACTTCTTTGTTTTCCAGCAGATCAGCGGCCATGCCTTCCAATATTAACCGGCCGGTTTCCAGCACGTAGCCTCGATGCGCCATTTTCAGCGCCGCGCGCGCGTTTTGCTCTACCAAGAGAATCGTTGTTTCGCTTTCGCGCGAAAGGTTCTCTATCACCTGAAATATTTCCTGCGCCACTATCGGCGCGAGACCCATGGAAGGTTCATCCAAAAGCAAAAGGCGCGGCCTTGCCATTAACGCCCTGCCTATAGAAAGCATCTGCAGCTCACCGCCCGATAATGTGCCGGCAAGCTGTTTTCTTCTTTCCTTGAGTATCGGAAACAATTCATAAATCATGTCGGCTGTCTTTTTTGTCCGTTCTTTTTCCGCCTTCGCCCTATGGTATAAATAGGCGCCCAGTTCCAGGTTATCTTCAACGGACAGGGGTTTAAAGATCTGTCTTCCTTCCGGGACTTGCGAAATGCCCATTTTTACTATTTTATGAGGCGCGAGATTGGTTATCGGAATATCCTGAAAAAGTATTTCGCCGCCGCGCGGGGGCGCGATTCCCGACAGTGAATTAAGCAACGTTGTTTTACCGGCGCCGTTCGCGCCGATAAGCGTGACGATCTCTCCCGCGCTCATGTGCAGAGAAACATTTTTAAGCGCGTGCACCTGACCATAGTATGTGTTTACGTTTTTTATTTTCAGCATAATATCAATTATTCAACGTTTTTTTGCCGGTCAACTAACGCCCAAATAAGCGGAAATTACCGCGGGGTTTTCCTGAATTTCCCGCGGCGTCCCCTGGGTAAGTTTCTTCCCCAGATTGAGAACAACAATGGTTTCACAAATATCCATGACCAGGTCCATGTCGTGCTCTACAAGCACAACGGTAATTCCCAATTCCTTGATTCGCCGTATAAGCTTAGCGAGCTGCAGCGTTTCGCGGCTGTTTAATCCCGCCGCCGGCTCATCCATCAAAATTACACGAGGCTCCAAAGCCATCGCCCGGGATATTTCCAGCAGACGGCTTTTACCAAACGGCAAATTATCCGCCCGCATCTCGGCATGATCATCCAAATCTGTGAATTCCAGCCAGCGCATGCTTTTTTCGCGTATTAGCTTTTCTTCTTTTATTTGTCGCGGAAATTTAAAAGCGCAGCTTAGAAAACCGCTGCTGCTTTTTGTGTGCGATCCGACCATGACATTTTCCAAAACCGTCATTTGTCCAAATAGTTCCACGTTTTGAAAAGTCCTTACCAAACCAAGCGCCGCCAGTGCCTCTGGAGCAAAAAAAGAAATTTTTTTATTCTCCAGATACACTTCGCCGGAAGTCTGCGTATAAAGGCCGGAAATAATATTAAACAATGTTGTCTTGCCGGCACCGTTAGGGCCGATAATGCCTGTAATTGAACCTGTAGCCACGCCCAATGAGACATCGTCCAGCGCCGTCAAACCGCCGAATGCTTTGGTTATATTTGCTACTTTAAGTATCACCGGTTATTTCCCTTTTATTTTTAAAGCAACTTTCTGAGCAAGCAGCTGAAAACCGCTGATCAGGCCGCCCGGCATAAACATGTTTATAAGAATGAGCATCAAACCGTAAATAATAATATCAAAATCTTCAAAAACGCGTAAAAATTCTGGCAACACAGTTAAAATGGCGGCGCCCAGAAATGAACCGTAAATACTGCCCAGGCCGCCCACTACAACCATGGTGACCAGTTCCACGGAAAAGTTGAAACCGAAAGACGTGGGTGAAACAAAGGTCATCGTGTGAGCGTAAAGACTCCCGGCAATCGCCGATATAAACGCGGAAACGGTAAAAATCTGAACTTTTAGCACCCAGGCGTTTATCCCCATAACACGCGCGGCTACTTCCGAATCGTGAACGGCTCTTAACGCTCTGCCGATGCGCGATTGAGACAAATTAATGGATAACAGCATCACGGAAATGGTAATTATCCATACTAAATAATAATTACAAATGTCGCTATCAAAAATTATCCCGCCTATTTGAAGATTCGGTATGCCGGACAACCCCGATGGTCCGCCTGTCCAGCCAACGGTTTCATTAAAAATAATGTAAAATATAATTCCGAAACCTAAAGTAGCCATCGCCAGGTAATGGCCTTTTAGTTTTAAAATGGGAAATCCGATGATAAAGGCAATCGCGGCGGCGGACAGCGCGGCCAAAATAATTACCAGCCACGGATCAAGCGCAAAACGGGTAGTAAGTATACCGGACATATAGGCGCCAATGCCGAAGAACGCGGCATGCCCCAGAGAAATCTGCCCCGCGTAACCCAAAAGCAAATTGAGCGCAACAGCAAGCATGGTATGAATGCCGATAAAAACAAGCACATTTAACAGGTAACTTTCCCGGAGCAAAAAAGGTATTGTCAGCAATACCAGCGCGAAGATTAAAAAAACAAATATTTGACGTTTTTCTTTAGTCATTTTTTCACATTATATCTTTTGATAAAACCGGCTTGATAAAATATTTGATACGCGACAAATTAATTGTGTTTAATTAAACCCTTTCTGTTTCTTTCTTTCCGAATAATCCTTCCGGCCGGAAAAAAAGAATCAGTAATAAAATAATAAAAGCTATTGCGTCTTTATAACCGGCGGAAATAAAACCGGCACCGAGAGCTTCAAGCAATCCCAAAAGCAGTCCGCCCATCACCGTACCCAAACCGCTGCTCATGCCGCCGATAATTACCGCGCAAAATCCTTTCAGTCCCAGCATAATGCCCACGTCATAAGAAGTCATCGTGAGCGGAGCGATAATAATTCCCGCCAGCGAACCAATGGCCGCGCTTATGGAAAAAGAGAGCATCACCATTATCCTTACGTCGATACCGACGAGGCTGGCAGCCTGAGCGTTATAAGCGCAGGCGCGCATCGCCTTGCCGATAATAGTGTGATTAAAAAATAGTCTGCTGGAAAAAATAACCAGAATTGTTACGGCAAAAATCCAGAGGTGTTGCGGCATAATCGTCGCGCCCGCAATATAGAGTGGATCATTACCCGAAAAAGCGGGTAGCGCGTGAGTATCTTTTCCCCAAATAAGCATTGCCGCGCCGCGAATAAAAATGCTGGCACCGATGGTAATTATAATCAAACGGATGGGTTTCGCGTTTTTCAGCGGTCTGATGGCCAGACGTTCAAAAACAATCCCCACGACTGTGGCGATAAGAATGGAGAGAATGATCGACGGCGCGAGAGGAAACCCGCAAAATACCAGAAAAAAGAGGGCGAGCATTCCACCGAGCATTACAAACTCGCCCTGCGCGAAATTGATAATACCGGTGGCGTTATGAATAATGGCAAAACCAAAACCAATGAGCGCGTAAATAGCGCCGTTAGAAAGACCGGATAAAAGATACTGATATAAATTATCCATTTCGAGAAAATTTGTCCCGCACATGTTAATACGGCGCGAACAATTCTTTTTGCCCGCGCCGCATTGGTAAAATTAAATTAAGAATTTACTCATTCTTCTCTATTTAATAAGTTTCCAATCGCCCTTTTTAATTTGCACCAAAACAAACGCTTCTTTCGTCAACCCGGCATGATCCTGCTCGGAATAATTGAATATACCACCGATACCGGCAAAGTTTTTCGTTTTTTCCAGCTGATCACGAATAGCCGCGGGAGTAGCGCCGCCGCGTTCAATGGCTTCTTTAATTAACATAATGGCGTCCCATGCGTGCCCGCCAAAATGATCTCCTTCTACTTTAAAATGCTTCCGGTAATTATCAACATAGCTTAACAGCGCTTTTTTCTGCGGGTCACTGTCAGGCAGCTGGTCAGCAACAATAACTCTTCCGGAAGGAAGAATGATACCTTCAGCGCCTTCTCCCGCCAGTTCAATGAATTTTTTTGAAGAAACGCCGTGGCTCATGAACAGAGGCATTTTAATTCCCAGCTGTTTAACGTTTCTGGCCACAACCGCGGGACCGGGATTGGTTCCCCAGCAAACAATCGCTTGCGCCGCGCTGCCACGTATTT
>JBFYYA010000212.1:0-4264 GCA_041310245.1 Syntrophaceae bacterium
TTTCTGCCCGTGCCCCGAATCGTGCGCAAGGGACAGGAATTTCACTGGTCGGAAAACTTTCCGCAAACAATCGGCCGGGTTCGGGCCTTTTACGGAAACTTTAACGTAGTGGTCAAAGCCTACGCCTATATCCGCTCTCTTGGCGCTGCGGGACTCACGCGCGCCGCCGAAATGGCGGTATTAAACGCGAACTACATAAAAGAAATATTAAAACCATATTATGACCTGCCTTACGACCGCGCCTGCATGCATGAATGCGTTTTTTCAGGGAGCAAACAAGTCGCTGAATCCGGCGTGCATACCACGGATATAGCTAAAAGACTGATTGATTACCATTATCATCCGCCGACAATTTATTTTCCGCTTATCGTTCCGGAAGCAATAATGATTGAACCCACGGAAACGGAAAGCAAAGAAACTCTGGATAATTTCTGCGCCGCGATGATCGCCATTTCCCGGGAAGCAAAGGAAAATCCGCAACACGTAAAGGACGCTCCTTTAACCACACCGGTGAAGCGCCTGGATGAAGTGTTGGCCGCGCGCAAACCGGATGTCTGTTGGAAGAAATGAGCACAAATCTAAACAGGCAATATCTTCGAAAGCCAACATGGCTGAGGGTGCCTCCGCCATATATCGGCAATAGCCACAAAATCAGAACAACTCTGGCCGATCTTCAGTTGCATACCGTTTGTCAGGAAGCTGCCTGCCCTAATATCGCGGAATGTTTTGCCTGTGGCACGGCAACTTTTTTGATTATGGGAAATGTCTGCACGCGCAACTGCCGCTATTGCAATGTCGCGCACGGATTACCCGAACCTGTTGATGAACAAGAAATTTCCCGCCTGACTAAAGCCGTGCGGGAAATGAAGCTCAGCTATACAGTTATTACATCCGTCACACGCGATGATCTGCCTGACGGCGGCGCGCAGGTGTTTGCCGAATGCATCTCTGAATTACGCGAAAAAATACCGGAGATTGAAATAGAAGTTCTGATTCCCGACTTTCAGGGGAATGCGGCATCATTGGAAAAAGTTATCGGGGCAAAGCCGGATGTCATCAATCATAATATCGAGGTTGCACAATCACTTTTTCCTCAAATAAGGCCGCAGGGTAATTATCAGAGGTCGCTTAATCTCCTGCGATGCGTCGCGGAAACATCCGTTATCACCAAAAGCGGCTTCATGGTGGGTTTCGGCGAGTCGCGTGACGATATTCTGCGCCTCATCGATGATTTGGCATCTGTCTCCTGCGCGCGCCTTACCATTGGACAATACCAGCAGCCGTCGCGAAAACACTGGCCGGTGGCCAAATATTATCATCCGGATGAATTTGCCGAGCTTAAAGAAATCGCTTATCAAAAAGGTTTTGAGCATGTAGAATCAGGGCCGTTGGTGCGAAGCTCATATCACGCGGCGCGCGCGGGACAGAGGGATAAACATGCCTGATTCATACGATTTGATAATAATTGGAGGAGGCCCAGGCGGTACGGCCATAGCGCAAACAGCGGCGGCGCATAATAAAAAAGTGCTGATTATCGAAAACGCCGGCTGGGGCGGCACCTGCGCCAATCGCGGCTGTATTCCTACTAAAGCACTGCTCACCTGCAGCAGATTTTATGCTGAGCTGAAAAAATCCAAAAGACTGGGAATAAATATTTCCGGCTCATCAATCGATTTTCCCTCAATTAAAAAACATCAGCAGCAGACGGTGAAAATTGCGGCGCTGGGCGCCCATAAATCTCTCGCGGACGCGCAGGTGGAAACGAAATTAGGAACCGGTAAAATTATTTCTCAGCGGGAAGTACAATACACGGATACCGAAGGCGGCAGAAAAACATTATCCGCGAAAAATATCATCATCGCCTGGGGCTCGCGGGCGCAGCTGTTACCGGGAATAAATCTTACGGAGAGAATTTTAACTTCTGATGGCGTGCTCAATACTGAAAATATTCCCGAAAGCATTATTATTGTCGGAGGCAGCGTAATCGGCGTTGAATTCGCGACATTTTTTGCTGAACTTGGTGTAAGGGTAACAATAATTGAACTTCTGGACAAGATTTTGCCTTACGAAGATCTGGAAGCGGCTCAATTGTTAGATCAGGAATTGACTCGCCTGGGCGTTCGTATCCATACCTCGACAAAACTTGATCATTTGATAGACACCGGAAACGCTGTGGCCGCTAAAGCGCAAAGCGCGAAAGAGCAGCTTGAAATAACCGCTGACCGCGCGCTTTTGTGCACCGGAAGGCAGCCTCTACTTCATGAAGAAGAATTGAATGAACTGAAAATCGAATACACAAAAGCGGGAATAAAAGTCGACAAAAACATGATGACAAACATTGCCGGCATTTACGCCGTGGGTGATGTCACCGGCGGCTTGATGCTCGCACATCGAGCGTCACAGCAGGGTAAAGTCGCCGCGGGGCACATCTGCAATACGGACACTGTTCCATATAACGAAAATCATATCCCGTCAGTTGTTTACAGCCACCCCCAAATCGCGCGTGTCGGAAATATCCAGGGAGGCGCGGACATCCAGGTTATCAAATCCGAATACAGCGCCAATATCATCGCCCGCATGGAATTAATAAACCATGGTTTCGTGAAAGCTTTTTTTCAGGATAATAAAATTATCGGTGCGACGGTTGCAGGCCATAATGCCGCCGAATTCATCGCGCCTCTGGCGCTGGCGGTATCCAATGAAATGACAAAAGACCAATTGCGCCAATGGGTAATTCCTCATCCCACCCTGAGCGAGATATTCACTTCTCTGGCAAGCGATTGAGCCGCTGGCGCTTTTTATCAACAAGGGCGAGTTCTTTGAGCAGTTGCCTGGTGCGCCACATTTTTTCTGCTGGAGATATTTTCAGCGCTTCAATTTCCGCGCATTTTTCGCTTATTGCCCTGCATTTATCTATCCATTCCGGTGAAGAAAAATCCAGTTTGCGCCTTTCTCTCAGTGGGCTTACTTCCACAATAGGCTCGTCTTTTGCCTTCTGCGGTCGCGGTTTTTGTCGCCTTTCCGGTCTGGCAAGCTCACTTAAGAGCTGTTTCACCCTCCACCATTTTTCGTTTTCTGGAATTTTCTGCCCGTCAAGTTCGGAGCACTTTTCTAAAGCGGCGCGGCATTTTTCTTCCCACTCGCTCGAAAAAAAATCAATTGGTTCATTTTTGCCCGGCATATTGCTTACCCCCTCTTACACCTGTCGCCAGTTAAAAATATTAAGAGACGATCTTTCTCTGCCCGCTTGAAATATATTAAGAATTATAAATCCAATCAAATAAAGATGCGAATGACATTTCCGTTTTCACGAAGGACGCGAAAACTATTACAAGATGGCTTTAATCATTATTGAAAATACGTTCTAATTCAGCCCCGTACTTTTCGGCTTTTTCCGGCTTAAGATATTCACTTATGTTTAGCGGATCCTGAACGAGGTCGAGCATTATTTTATCCGGCATAAACATAAAGATGGCGCGGTTTTCTTCTTTTGCCCGGCGAAACCGCCAGCCGTAAAGCTTTTTTAAAAGTTCTTTTTGCTTTTGATTAAGGCTGTAATAACCGCTTATTTTCATGTGCCCGCGATGATCAATTCTTTTTTCCTGCCAATTACAGGAAGCTATTTTAGAAAAGGCCTCAAGCGCCGCCTCTTCCAGTTTTGTTTCTCTCAATTTCGCTAATTGCGCCTTGTAAAGTACGGGCAGATAGGTGACATCCTGGGCGGCATAAATGAGCTGCTCATCAGTCAATGGGCGGTTATCCCATCGCGACCGCTGCATTTTTTTGTTTTTCTCAAGCTCAAAGCCTACAAATTGCGCAATCATTTTTTCCAGCGATAACTGCTTAAATCCTAAAATGAGCGCCGCGCGGTGTGTGTCAAAAATATTTTCAAAATCAAAAGAATAATCTCTCTTGAGCAGGCGGATATCATTATCCGCGGCATGCAGAATCTTTAGTGTTTTCCTGTCGCGAAACACCTTTCCGAAAAATGATAAATCGATATCGTCCAGCGGATCAAAAATGTATGTTGTTTTTGACGCGTGAATCTGGATAAGGCAAAGTTTTTCCTTGAAATAGCGGAAGGAATCATATTCCGTGTCAATGCTCAGAACGTCTGCCCGGGTGATATCATCAACGGCACGAACCAATTTTTGCGGTGTGTTCACCAAAATAATTTTCGCGTTCATGTAAGGTTATCTAACTTAAATAATATTTTAATGCCATAAAAATGATGCAAATAAAAAGCGGCTTGCTGCCGCAAGGC
>JBFYYA010000213.1:0-5863 GCA_041310245.1 Syntrophaceae bacterium
TGTTCTCCTTGCGGCCAAAATATCATATAAATTTTAAAATCGCCAATCGACACGCTATTTTTCTTTACAACATGAGCTAATCTTGTTATCTAACCCGCCTAATAAACCCATTAAGGAATCACGTAATGCCCCAAGAAAGAAAATCTATTCTGTGCCCCAATTGCCGCAAGCTGATTAGCGCCGATGAACCTAGCTGCCCTTATTGCGGACTGGCGCGGCCCGGCCTGCACAACATGGCCGGAATAGTAAGAAAAATTTTCGCTTTCAACCCGATTCTTACTATCATTTACGTCAATATTGCTTTTTATTTTATCGCTCTGCTTTTAAATCCATCGGGGATTTTTTCCGGCGGCGGACTTTTTTCTTTTCTATCGCCATCACAACTGAGCCTTTTTCTTCTGGGCGCGACCGGCACTGATCCGGTATTCGTATACAGCCGCTACCAGAGCCTGATTTCCGCTTCCTTCCTGCACGGCGGAATTTTGCATCTGGGATTCAACATGATGGCGCTGTATCAATTAGGCCCTTTTGTGCTGCGGGTGTTCGGCTTTCACCGTTTTTTTGTCATATATATTCTTACAGGAATAGCCGGGTTTGCCCTCTCGCTGGTTTTTGGCGTCCGTTTTACTATTGGCGCTTCCGCGAGCATCTGCGGCCTGATCGGCGCGATTGCTTATTACGGTAAAAACCGCGGCGGCGAGTTCGGGCAGGCGATATACAAACAGGCGATGGTCTGGATTGTGGCTATCATTGTTTTCGGCCTTGTTGTCCCGAGTATAAACAACTGGGCGCACGGCGGCGGAGTAATTTCCGGAATCGGGCTGGCCATGCTTATGGGATATGCCGAGAAGAAAGAAGAAACGGCGAATCAAAAATTAGTGGCGTATGTCTGTATTGTTGTTACGCTGGGTGTTTTAGTCTGGTCTATTTTATCTTCTTTGCTTTTTGTTTTGTCACATATTTAAACTTTTTTAAAGAACATGCTGATAAATCATTCTAATAATTAATGGATGGTGTGATTGTGAAAAGATATTTTGCATTCTTCATCGCGCTGATTCTTTTATACGGGTGCGGCGCCGCGATAAACCTGAAAGGCAAAGTCGCCAGCATCAGCTCCGGAAAATTTCTTTATCAGGACAGAAATCTAATCACGGAATATAAATCCGATATTGACGCGGTATGGAACGCCTGTGAAAAAACCATGAACGACCTGCGGGCAAGCGAAACACAAAAAGAAAGAAAAATATCATCCGGCGTGATTAAAGGAGTTGTTCAGGGCGAAAAAGTGACAATAACGGTGCAGTATGTGAGCCTCACTTTGACATCGGTTTCCGTCTTTGTGGGCGTAGCCGGTAATAATATCGCTTCGCGCCTGATTCACGACAAAATTGCCGGTTATCTGTCCAAACCATGATAAACCGCGTCTAATTAATTTTGCGTATCAGTAAACCCTTAAGATAACTTCCTTCGGGATGCGCCAGCAAAACAGGATGATCCGGCCCGGCCTGAAGGCGAGTTAATACCTGCACTTGAGAGTCCGCGTCGCGCGCCGCTCCAAGAACAATCTTATAAAATAATTCTTCGTCAATGTGGTTGGAACAAGAAAAAGAAGCCAATATTCCCCCGCGAGCAAGACGCCTGATTGCCTGCAGGTTAATATCTTTGTAACCGCGGGCGGCGCGGGATATATCTCCTTTGTTTTTGGCAAATGCCGGCGGGTCAAGAATAATTAAATCAAAATCTTCTTGCAGCTGCCGCAAATAATTAAAAACATCCGCTTCAATAACCTGATAATTATCCGATGAAAATTGGTTTAACTGAAGATTTTTTATAGCCTGAGCGCACGCGGATTTGGAAACATCCACGGAAACAACCCGCGTTGCCCCGCCCGCGGCGCAGTAAACCGAAAAAGCTCCGCTGTAAGAAAAACAATTTAAAATAGTAGCACCGCCGCTCAGCGCACCCAGCTTTTCGCGGTTGACGCGCTGGTCCAGAAAAAAGCCGGTCTTCTGGCCGCCGGCAAAATCAACCTCAAAAACTTTCCCGTTTTCTTTGATGAGAACCGTTTCGGTTTTTTCTTCGCCGTAAATAAAATCTTTTCTTTCTTCAAGACCTTCAAGTTTTCTTGAGCGGCCTTCGCTTTTCTCGTAAATATTTTTTGGCCGCAGCGTCTTAATGAGCGCGTCTAAAATCAAACTCTTTTGTTTTTCCATGCCGGCAGTGGAAACAGAAACAACCAGCGTTGAAGAATAAACATCAGCAATCAACCCGGGAAACCCATCGCCTTCCGCGTTAATCAGGCGATAGGCGTCGGTCTGCGAGTTAATGATTCTTTTTCGCAACTGGATGGCGGCCTCAACGCGTTTGCTCCAAAAATTACTGTTAATTGAATCATCGCATATTGCGGTCAAAAGACGAAAGGCGATATCTGTATTAGGATTATAAAATCCTAATGCCAGCTCTTTTTCCCGATAGTCTTTACAGACAACAACATCACCGGCAGCCGGTTTGCCCCTGACCGAAGCGATGGCACCCGAAAAGACCCACGGATGGCCGCGCAGCAGCGCCGCCTCCCTGCCCTTTTTCAGCGATATTTCCGAATAATTTGTTTTCGACATTATTTTAAAAAATATCTTTTCCGGCTTGAAATAGCAAGGCCGATTGTATTATGGTGGTGACGCGTAAAAAATAAATAAGCGCCTTCGAAAAAAAGGAGAATATATGTACGCGGTAATTATGGCCGGCGGCAGAGGAACAAGATTCTGGCCGCGTAGCAGGGAAAAAAAGCCTAAACATTTACTGGATATAACGGGAAAAAAAACCATCATCCAGGAAACAGTTGACCGCATCCGTCCAATATTTGAACCAAAAAATATTTTAATCGTTACCGGAAAAAAACACGCCCGCGAACTGAGCAAACAGCTCCCTAAAATACCCTTGAAAAACATAATCATTGAACCGGAGGGGAAAAATACCGCCGCCTGCATCGGACTGGCGGCGCTGCACATACAGAAGAAAACTGGCGACAAAATCATGGCGGTGCTTCCGGCAGATCACGCAATCGGCAATCCTGAAGAATACCGCAAAGTAATCTCTGCCGCTCTTCAGGCGGCGAAACGCGACGCCCTGGTCACAATCGGCATTAAGCCGGACAGCCCGCAAACCGGTTTTGGATATATCGAGCAGGGGGATTCCGGCGATAAAGTAGCCGGCAGAGATATTTTCCGTGTCCGTTCTATCCGTGAAAAGCCGGACGAAAATATGGCGCGATCCTTTGTGCAAAGCGGCAGATTCTATTGGAACAGCGGTATGTTCTTCTGGAAAACATCGGCTATTCTTAATCAAATAGAAAAATTTCTTCCCGATCTGCATGTTGGTCTAATGAAAATAAAAAGCGCGTTAGGTAAATCACACGAAGCGAAAACTGTGGCGGGCGTTTACAAAACGCTGCCGTCTGTTTCCATCGATTACGGCGTGATGGAAAAAGCGGACAATGTTTTTGTCCTGCCCGCTGATTTCGGCTGGAATGACGTCGGCAGCTGGGACGCGGTATATGAGCTGGCAAACAAAGACGATCAAGGAAACGCCATAACCGGCGGCACTGACGCGATTTTTGAAGGCTCAATTAATTGCCTGATCCACAGCCCAAAAAAGCTTGTAGCCATGGTGGGAGCAACGGATTTAATTGTGGTAGAAACGAAAGACTCTTTGCTTATCTGCAAAAAAGGCTTTTCACAGGATGTAAAAAAAATAGTGGAAAAACTGGAGGCAAACAAAAAGAAAGAATATTTATAGATTTTATTTTATATAAACGGGCTTGCCTTTGAATTTATCTCTTCCCTTGTTAAGCTCATCAATAATATAGCCGATTTTGACAATTTCATCATCAAAAGTGACGATTAACAAATCTTTTTCTCTAAATTCATACTTGGTCACGCCTTTTACTTTTTTCAGGATAGAACCTATCCTGCTGGAAGCGCCTCATGCGCCACAACCCGGTATAGTCAGCTGCACGATTCGTTCTTCCGCAAATACTTCGGCGGAGAAAATCAGCACAAAGACCGCGGTTAAAAGTATTGTAAATATTTTTTTCATCGGACACCTCTTAGAACTTAATAATAACGCCAATATTGTTCACATGCAAACAGAATTTATAATTGACAGTTAAAATTTAATCTGTGATAAAAACGCTGAATATTAAATCATAAAAAATGAGTTAAGACCTATGTACTTAAAACAACAAATTATTTTGGCTTCCGCCTCACCGCGCCGCAAGCAACTGTTAAGCTCTATCGGCCTGAAGTTTAAAACCGTTCCCGCTCATGTTAATGAAAATTATCTAAACGGAGAAACTCCGAGCCAGCACGCCCGGAGGCTCGCCCAAAGCAAAGCGAAGATTATTTCTGAAAAATATCCTGATGCATGGGTGTTGGGTGCGGATACTATCGTGGTAATCGATGGCCAAATTCTGGGGAAGCCGGAAAATAAAGCTCAGGCAAAAAAGATGCTCCAAAAACTGAGCGGCCGCACGCATAAAGTCCATACCGCGTTTACTATCACCCGCGCCGCTTCATCAATCAGCAGAACACGCGTTATTCAATCAGCCGTTAGTTTTAAAAACATCTCTCCCGATGAAATAAAATGGTATATATCGTCTAAAGAACCTTATGATAAAGCGGGCGGCTACGCCGCGCAGGAAAAAGGGGCTTCTTTCATTAAATCAGTGCGCGGCTCATACACGAATGTTATCGGCCTGCCGCTTTGTGAAGTGCTGGAAGAATTCAAAGCTCTCGGCGTGATAAGTTTCAGGTGACCCGATAATGAATAAAAACATTGCCGCGAATATTGATGAAATAAAAAAACGCATCGCTTTGTCCGCGGCGCGCGCCGGCCGTGATCCGGGCGAAATAAAACTGATGGCGGTAACCAAAACCGTTGCGGCCGGGCGCGTCAAAGAAGCCATCGACGCGGGAATTACCTTGTTTGGTGAAAATTATGTTCAGGAAGCAAAAGATAAAATCGCCTCGCTTGGAAAAAATGTCCAGTGGCACATGATCGGCCATTTGCAGACGAATAAGTCCAAGTATGTTGTTCATCTTTTTAACTGTGTCCAGTCGGTGGACCGCATGGACTTGGCGCAGGAATTAGATAAAAGAGCTGGGCTTGCGGGATACAAAATCGATGCGCTCATTGAAGTCAACGTCAGCGGCGAGCAGACAAAAAGCGGCATTGCCGCCCCGGACGCGATAAATCTGGTAAAGCGAGTTTCCGCGCTGGAGAATATTTCCGTGCGCGGATTAATGACCATGCCTCCCTTCTCCGACAATCCTGAAGATTCACGCCCGTATTTCCGCGCGCTGAAAGAAATCAGCCGTCAAATATCCGAAGCGCGAATTCCCTGTGTAATGATGGACGAGCTTTCCATGGGCATGACGGACGATTTTGAGGTAGCAATTGAAGAAGGCGCAACGATTGTGCGTATCGGCCGGGCGATTTTTGGCGAACGAAAATAATTGTATTTATCAGAACTTATATTTCAGACATTGAAGGGGGCTTCGCCTCAGACATATAATTTGCTCCCTGCGGATAACCGGATCCGTCAATTCTTTCGTGATGCTTTAAAACAATATCTGCAATCGGGTAGGGGTTTATCGCGATTTGTCCGTGATGATATGTAAACATAGACTTGCTTTGGTTCGTTTCGGGTTTAAAGAATCTTCCTCAGAAACTGGCCGGTTGCCGATTTTTCTTCCCGCGCTACTTCGCCTACCGTTCCTGAAGCTATAATACGCCCGCCTTCCGGGCCGCCTTCCGGACCCATATCGATTACATAATCCGCGCATTTGATGACATCCAGATTATG
>JBFYYA010000214.1:0-4138 GCA_041310245.1 Syntrophaceae bacterium
ATATCGCAAGTAACGCTTATCAGTTGGAAAAAGGATATTGATTTTCTTGAGAAGATAGAAAAAGCAAAGACGGAAAACAAAGCGGGGTTAATTCAATTGATTTTAAAAGCGGCTAAGAAGAACTGGACGGCGGCCGCGTGGTTTTTGGAGCGGAAATATCCTGAAGAGTTCGGGAAGCGTGAAATAGCGTCAAGTTCTAACGTTGACGTAATCGCTGATTTTGTAAGGGATTTCAGAATGAAGGATAAACCATGATAACTTTTGAACAAATGGAAAAGCAAATAGTGGCGTGGGCTGGGGAGCGAGGGTTATTGGAAAAATCGAATATTCAAAGACAATTTTTCAAAACAATTGAGGAACTTGGCGAACTTGCTAAAGGCATTTTGAAGAATGATCCGTATTTGATTCAAGACGGATATGGCGACATTATCGTAACGCTTATCATAGGTTACCAATTATTCAATCCGAATATATCCATTGTTTCTGCGATTGAGTCTGCTTATGATGTGATAAAAGATAGACAATGCAAAACGATAAACGGAGTCTTTGTAAAGGATTAAAGCATGGAACTTGAAACCGAAAGCTATGAGATGATTCAAGACGGCGTTTTGATTAAAGAATTCGATTCTTTATCAGAGCTTGTAAAGTGGCATGATGAAACAGAGCTTTTTCACTTTGATTTATACAGAAAACAGATAAAACGGTTTGAATTGAATTATCGGCTTGAAAAAGGCAAGATACTTTTTGCTTATTGAGATGTAATTACAGCATGGATAAAGTAAATATTGAGAATATTCCAATAACCAAGTTAAGAAAAAACTCCGGTCAAATTGAAGAAAGGGAATAAAATGACGGAATTGCAAGCAACAATTAATATGATAAGAAATATCAGAATAGCGTCTGATATAAAAGTCGGCCGTAATTTTATTGATTTTTTTTCAGATAGAATTTTGCAGGCTTCGCATAAAACAAGTCTTTTATGTTTTGCCGAATGTTTAATGAAACTTGTCGCAGCCGACCCGAGTAAGATTCAATCTGAAAATTTTCAGAATTTTTTAAAGGCTTGTCAGAGTGATAAAGCATATGCGATTTTGCTTTTTATTCGTGAATATTATAAAACGGTTTTGATGTTGACACAAATAAAAGAGCAAGATATACTTGAACAAGCTTTATCAGCTATTGAAATCAAACCGTCTGATTTTGAAGTCGGGAAAGCAAAACAGCGAGGTCAATTTCAGATACCAATAAAAGCAGTTTGTTTGAGTCCGTTATCGCATGGCAGCGATTTAAAAGCGGGTAACGCAATGTTATATAGAAGGCATGATATATTATCAGATACAGGGCATAAAATATCTTTACCGTATTATGCCGGTAATGCTTTACGTGGTCAAATCAGGGATTGTTTAGCGGATTATTTTTTAACTTCTTTAGATGTCAAAATCAGTAGAAACAATCCTGATATTGCGTTTTGGTTTTTTTATATGCTTTATTCAGGCGGAGCTTTGGGAGAAGATAACAAAGCAAAAGAATTAATGAGTTTTGTGTCAGGCAGTGCCGGTCAAGTCAAGATTCAAAAATCTAATGAATTGCGTGAATTATTACCCCATTTATCGGCTTTGGGCTTTGCGATAGGGAATAGAATCTTTTCAGGGCGTTTTGATTGCCATGATTTAGAGCCGCAATGTAAAGAATATGGAAATTCGGAAGTTGAAAGCGCTGATTTAATTTCATGGGAATATTTAACACGCCGTGAGGATTTAGAAAGTCATGAAGAAAATCATAGTATGATCGCAGTAACGGAAGTTTTAATATCGGGGACTGTTTTGACCGGCGGAATTGATTTTCATTATAGCGCTTCCGAATTGGAAAAATCAGCTATTGCAAAAGGGCTTTCTTTATTGCAAGAAAGTAAAAGTATTGGAGGCAGCAGACGGCGTGGCTTTGGGCGGATAGATTTTGAATTTCAGAATTTGCATGATAAAACGTTGTATGAAAATTTTCTTGCTGACAACAAAGAAAAGATAAAAGAATTTCTTGTCAGTGTCGGCGCTTTCGATAAAACGTTGAATGAAGTCAAAGAAGAAAAAAAAGAAAATGCAAAGAAAAAAGCAATAATTGTTTCTAATCCTGAAGTTTTGGAAGGCTTTTAAATGATTATAGTATCAAATTTTAAAGAGCAAATGCTTTCTGGTAAGATTTATAAAAATCTACCCGAAAGAAAAATAAAACTTGATTTTGCAATAGCAGGTTGTAATATCATGTTAAATAATACTGATAAAACTTATGTGTCAATAAGTTTTGGGAAACAATCTTTATGTGTTGCTCATATGATGTTTCAACTTAAGCCTGATATTCCTATGTTTTTTTTAGCAAGTGATGAGACATGGGAAATGTATGATTATAAAAAAGTTATTGATGATTTTACTAAAAAATATCCAATAAATTTGAGTATAGTACAGACTAATCGTTTTTATAATTCTTTTACTTGGAAACAAAGCAGAGATTCTGGGGATAAAGATTTACAGCAGATGTGTAATCGTGATGAATGGGATGGTTGGTTTTGGGGATTAGCTAAAGATGAAAGTAAAATCAGGAATAAAACGTGTAGTGAAAATAATAGTGGATTGCATGAAACTATTTTTAAATATTCAGATGGAAAATTAAGATGTACGCCGATTCAAGATTGGAATATAAACGATTTAGCAGCTTATATTTATGAGTATGATATACCATTATTGAATGTATATAAAAAAATGGGATTAACTATGAGAACAACCGCTCGGATAACTAAGAAAGCGCGTGATTTCGGTTCGCATGAGGTTTTTAGGTTTACCAATTCAAGAGGTTATCATAAATTAATACAGTATCATCAAGAGATAAAACAATGAATATTTTTGAGCTTTATTCAAATGCTGTTAAATTTGAACATATAGAATATCCTAAACAACCTGAAATGCAAATTTGTTGTTTCACGGGTAAAGAATGTCTTTGTATTCCATTAAAAGAATGTGTCAGTAATGGATTTGTAAATACAGACATTCTTTTAGCTCCGAATAGTAAATATGCGTCTATTGAAGTTTTTCAGGCTTTTAAACATCATTGGGAACGTTCTTCTTCATGGTTTATTACAGATAAAGAATTTATTCGATTAAAAACAAAGCTTGAAATAAGACCGTTTGTTTTAAATGATATAAAAAATGATTTATGGGCAGGGTATATTACAACAAGTTATAAAAAGCATGGAACTTTAAAAACTGTTATTAATTTAGGGAATAAAGCATTTTGGGGATTTGAAAATTTATTGGTAGATTGTTCAGACAAGAAGAAAGTAAACGAATGGTTTCAAATCATGCTGACCGCGCTTAAAAATGGCATTTACAGGACATCAATTGAAACTTGTGATTGTCAACCGGCTATTATTGGAAAAGTAGGAATAAAAACATGGTTAGATTTTTATAAATGGGGTAAAGACAAATATCAAAGTCCTTTGTATCAATTTCTTTGTTATCTTTTACCAAGTAAAGAGGAGTTAAAAAATAATGAAATATGAATCATTACAGATAGTTTTAAATCTTGACGGACGCGGGTTTTATTGGGATGCTTATAATCCAATTCATTTAGACGGTTTAATTGGGTATGCTGTAGGTTGTGAACAAGGGTTAAAAGAGATTGAGTCGGATGATGAACCAGATGAATATGAACTTCCGTTAAAGAAATGGAATATCAATGGTGTTTGGGGCTGGCACGCTTCGGCTTTAATCACGCCCGAAATAAATGATGATTTAATTTCAATTCAATTTTATAGAAAAAAATTTAGAGAAAATAAAATTAATTCTACGAGCGGAACTATTGATTTAAAAGGCGGAGTTTATAGGGAATATAATGTTCCGTTGCCGCTTTTGTATTGTGATAAATTAAATTCTTATGCTTTTGGGAATAAAGATGAAATTTATAGACTTTTAAAAACATATATAAAAGCTATAGGCAAGAAAAGGAAAAGCAGAGTATTGGATATTGAAATCAATTCTATAGCAGAAGATTTTTCTTGTATTATGGGGAATAAGATTATGCGACATTTACCAAAAGAGGATGGAACTCGTTTTATAAGACCACGCCCGCCTTATTGGAATAATTATGG
>JBFYYA010000215.1:0-4708 GCA_041310245.1 Syntrophaceae bacterium
AAACAACCGGGCACTGAGCGGCCGGCGCGGTAAAACGCGCGTTGGGATTAGCGGCCGGGTCTTTGCTTTCCGGTGACCAGTCCTTCCCCTTCCAGTCTATGGCATGCTTGGGAGGCGCTCCATCCATGCCTTCCCACCACACATCGCCGTCATCGGTTAAAGCACAGTTGGTAAAAATAATATTTTCTTTGATTGTATCCATCGCCATGGGATTGGAATCATAAGATGTTCCCGGCGCGACACCGAAGAATCCCGCTTCCGGGTTGATGGCATAAAGGCGTCCGTCCGGACCTATTTTCATCCAGGCAATGTCATCGCCGACACATTCACATTTCCAACCGGAAACAGTCGGCTGCAACATGGCCAGATTGGTTTTGCCACATGCGGAGGGAAAAGCCGCCGCGATGTGATATTGCTTTCCTTCAGGACTGGTCAGGCGCAGAATCAACATATGTTCGGCCATCCAGCCTTCTCTTTTAGCCATGGCCGAGGCAATGCGCAAAGCCAGGCATTTTTTACCCAAAAGCGCGTTCCCACCGTAGCCGGAGCCAAAAGACCAGATGAGATTTTCCTGTGGGAAATGGCTGATATATTTTTTCTCCATGGGGGCGCAGGGCCAGGGAACATCTTTTTGCCCTTTTTCCAGAGGCGCGCCTACAGAATGCAAACAGGGAATGAATTCGCCGGCCGCGCCCAATTTATCAATAACCTTTTTCCCAACGCGCGTCATAATGTGCATGTTACAGACAACGTAGGGGCTATCCGTAATTTCTATGCCTATTTTGGCAATAGGTGAATCAATCGGCCCCATGGAAAAAGGAATCACATAGAGCGTGCGTCCTTTCATGCATCCTTTGTAGAGCGCCTTCATCGTAGCCTTTAATTCATCAGGATGAAGCCAGTTGTTTGTTGGCCCGGCTTCACTTTGCTCGGGCGTGCTGATATATGTTCTGTCTTCCACTCTGGCGACGTCAGAGGGATCGGAACGAAACAAAAAGCTGTTCTTTCTTTTCTTAAGCGGTGTTGCACTGCCGCTTTTCACCATCTGCGCCATTAGGCGGTCATATTCCTCTTTTGAGCCGTCACACCAGTAAACATCCTCTGGCTGGCACATTTCTTCTATCTCTTTAACCCAGTCTTTCAGCTTTTTGTTTTTTATTTCCATATATTAACCTTTCCTTTTTTTAGATTATTTACGTTTCTTTTTAGCAGTTTTCTTTTTGGCAACACTCTTTTTAGGTGTCTTTTTTGCCGCTGCTTTTTCTTCAACTACTGCCTGCGCGGCAGCCAACCGGGCAATCGGCACGCGGTAAGGCGAACAGCTGACATAATCCATGCCAACTCGGTGACAGAACATAACGCTTGCGGGCTCTCCTCCATGTTCGCCGCAGATACCGACCTTCAAACCAGGCCTTGTTTTACGTCCTCTTTCAATCCCCATGGCAATCAGCTGGCCTACGCCATTCTGATCAAGCACCTGGAAAGGATCGACCGGAATAATTTTTCGACCAACATATTCGGGCACAAAAGCGCCGACATCGTCACGGCTGAAGCCGTAAGTCATCTGCGTAAGGTCGTTTGTACCGAAACTAAAAAATTCCGCTTCTTCGGCAATCTTATCAGCCAGAAGAGCCGCGCGGGGAATTTCAATCATCGTTCCCACCATGTGCGGTATTTTTTTCAAACCATATTTGGCGCATACTTCGGGGTATATATTTTTGACCAGCTGCGCCTGGTGACTGATTTCCGCTTTATCGCAGACGACCGGAATCATGATTTCGGGCAGGGCTTTTTTGCCTTCTTTTGTCAGCTCCGCCGCGGCTTCCAAAATTGCGCGTATCTGCATTTCGCTGACTTCCGGATAAGTAATGCCTAACCGCACGCCGCGATGCCCCATCATCGGGTTTGTTTCATGCAATATTTCCGCCCGGCTGTTGAGTTTATCGATGGAAATGTTCAAACTTTCAGCCAAGCGTTTACGTTCCTGCAGGTTTTCCGGAACAAATTCATGCAATGGCGGATCCAAGAAACGGATTGTTACCGGCCTGCCGGCCATGACTTCCATGGTCTTTTTGATATCGCTTTTCACAAACGGAAACAAATCATTCAAAGCGACGCGGCGCTGCTGCTCGCTGTCGGACAATATCATCTTGCGCAGGTGGAAAAGCGGCTGATCGCTGTTTTCGCCGTAAAACATATGTTCGGTACGGAACAGGCCGATGCCTTCCGCCCCGAATTGTATGGCCTTGGCGGCATCTTTGGGGGTTTCCGCATTAGTACGTATTTTAAGACGCCGTAACGAATCGCAGATTTTCATGAACGCCGTAAAATACTTATCAGCTTCAGCGCCGCCGATCATTGCCAGCGCGCCCCGATAAACACGACCCGTTGTTCCGTTAAGAGTGATGACATCACCCTCGCGAAAAGCCTGGCCCCCAACCGTCATTGTCTTCTTACCGATATCCACATGCAGGGAACCGGCGCCGACGATGCAGCACTTGCCCCAGCCGCGCGCCACCAGAGCAGCGTGCGAAGTCATGCCTCCTCGCGCCGTAAGAATACCCTGTGCCACGCGCATACCTTCCACATCCTCGGGATTGGTTTCTTCGCGCACCAGAATTACCTTTTTCCCGTCGTTTGCCCAGTTGACCGCGTCTTCGGCGGTAAAAACAATTTGACCGGCCGCGCCCCCTGGACCGGCAGGTAACCCCTTGGCCAGAAATTCACTGTCCGTCTCGGCTTTCGGATCAACCATCGGGTGAAGCAATTCATCGAGCTGAGCCGGTGTTACGCGCATTACCGCTTCGGCCGCGCTGATCATTTTACTTTTATACATTTCCACCGCCATGCGCACGGCAGCCGGACCGTTGCGCTTGCCGTTGCGCGTTTGCAGCATCCAGACATGTCCGTCCTGAATGGTAAACTCCAGGTCCTGCATGTCCCTGAAATGCTTTTCCAGCCTGTTTCGAACTCTTTCGAGTTCAATATAAGCTTTGGGCATAGCTCTTTCCAAAGAGGGGTGCCCTTCGGTGTCGTCAATCTGTCGCGTTTTTTCATTTATCGGATTAGGCGTACGCAAACCAGCCACCACATCCTCCCCCTGGGCGTTGGGTAGCCATTCTCCGTAGAATTTATTTTCGCCGGTAGCCGGGTTACGGGTAAAAGCGACGCCGGTGGCGGAATTGTCGCCCATGTTGCCGAAAACCATGGCCTGAACATTAACTGCCGTACCCCATTCATCGGGAATTCCTTCAATACGTCTATAAGAAATAGCGCGTTTGCCATTCCAGCTTTTAAAGACCGCGCCAATCGCGCCCCAGAGCTGCTCATCTGCATTGTCCGGGAATGGTTTGCTCAAAACCTGTTTGACTTTCGCTTTATAAATTTCCGCAAGTTCGGCCAGGTCATCAGCGGTGAGATCGACATCCTGCTTAACATTGCGGCGCTTTTTCATATCCGCCAGTTCTCGTTCCAGTTGCTGACGCGCGCCCATACCCTCGGCAGGCTCGATGCCTTCGGCCTTTTCCATGACAACGTCCGAATACATCTGAATCAGACGACGGTAGGAATCCCAGACAAAGCGCGGATTTTTAGTCTTCTCAATCATGCCGGCAATTGTTTTGGAGGTAAGCCCGATATTGAGCACCGTCTCCATCATGCCGGGCATGCTGCTGCGTGCACCGGAGCGCGCCGAACAAAGAAGCGGGTTTTTCGCATCGCCAAATTTCATGCCGGTTTCACGCTCCATTTTTTGCAGCGCCTTGTAAACCTGTTCCTTCAATCCCTGCGGATAGCGCCCTTTATTTTTATAAAAAAGATTGCAGACTTCGGTAGTAATGGTGAAACCGGGCGGAATGGGAATTTTAAGATGAGCCATCTCCGCCAGCCCTACTCCCTTGCCGCCTAACAAATTCTTGCTTTTGCCGTATCCTTCTGAAAAAGTATAAACATATTTAGTACCCATATCTTTTCTTTAACCTCCTGCCTTTCCCTGGCTGAATTCATGGATTATTGGGAAAGTGATAAAGCCACAAATTTATATTTATTGTCAAGTTAAAACGCATCCGGGTGAAAACACGAGGGGGGAAAAGTGCGCAGACCAGATAATTTAAACACAGCCGTGCAAAAGTGCGATAAAAAACTTTAAGCAGGCGGGCTGATTAAGAAAGAGCTAATCAGCCCGCCTTGCAATATTGGTTATTTACCCAAAAGATTTACTCTTTCGGAGCTCCGGTGAAGTTTTCCGAAACGGATTTAATCGCCGCGCCCTCATTATTCAGAATGGCGTCCATCATTCCGAAATATTTAGGAAATTCCGCTCCGATAAAGAACTGGGAAGAAAGCACCCTGCCGCTGTAATAGGCGGCTTCGTTATTGTTCGCGACAATTTTTTGTCTTTCCTCGCCTTTCGCGTCACCGACAAGTTCCTTCATTTTGGGGACGGTAATCACCAGACTCCACAGATGCAGCCAGGCCACGATAAGCGGGAACATCGCCTGCTGCAGCGGCGTGGCATTGAGCACCAGCGCCATAAACTTGCCTTCGCCCATCTGTTTTTTCATCATCTCAATGACTTCTTCGAGTTTCGCCAGGCCACGGACAACCGGGTTGATGTATTTATCTTCCACTATACCCTTGGCTTTATCAATCGCGTCGTTCATCCACTTTTTAAGCTGCGAGTAATTATACATTTCGGGATTCATGAGTA
>JBFYYA010000216.1:0-3174 GCA_041310245.1 Syntrophaceae bacterium
TACCGTATCTCACATTTTTAAACCCAAATCGGCAATCTCCGTGGCAAAGCGATCAATGAGCTCTTTCAATTTCGCATAACTTATTTCTCGACCATAAAAAATCAGCGCGGGCTGCTTGCTGTATTTTGCCACGGCCTGATCAATCATATCAGGAACAGATACGCCTTCCGGTATATCCACTTTGCCTAATGCGCCTTCCGGGTAATGTTTTAACCAAGGTTTTGACAAATAGAATTCTTTTTCGTTCATTTACTTATCCTCACATTTTTTCTTCGTCAATGACGAGAGATATTTTGCTGCCGGATGAATTTAACATTCCGGTACATTCCTTGTATAAACTTAATGCAACGGCGCCGTGCAAACGCGGCATGTTTTGCGCAGAGCAATGTTTCTAACCTTACAGCGGGGACATTCTTCTTCCACCTTTTCACGTAACCAACGGAATAATCCATCCGGCATGAAGATAAGGACCAACAACACTACAATCGCAAATACTATAGTGCGGTAATCCTGGATTAAATGAAAAAGCTCAATCGTCGGGTAAAGTAAAAAAACCGCCGCGACAGGACCATAAATTGTGGCCGCGCCTCCGAATATCGACCAAATAACTACTTGGAATGATAAAGATACTTCCAAAGTAGAAGGCCCGGCAATTCTCATGAAATGAGCGTAGAGACCGCCGGCAATTCCGGCAAAAAAACCGCTCAGGCAGAAAGCCAAAAGCTTGTAACGTATTGTGTTGATGCCTGAAGCTCTAACGGCAATTTCATCTTCACGAATAGCGTGAAAGATAATTCCCGTATTTGAGTCTGTTATTTTCCACATGATGGTGCACAAACCAAGCATCAGAATCGATATGACATAATATTCTTGGATGCGTGTCGGCGCTAGTTTCTCAATTCCGGAGATTCCTAACTCACCACCGGTAAAGTCCGGAAAAGTGAAAACCAATCCCATTACTATAATAGGAAAGGCCATTGTCGTCAGCGCCAGATAAGTTCCTTTGAGGCGCAGAGCCGGAATTCCCACAATCAGACCGGCGGCAACAGCAATTAGCGCGCCGAGAGGGATGCTGAACCAGGGCGCAAGCTGCCAGTGAAGATTCATTAAGGCGGCGCTATACGCGCCCACGCCAAAGAAAAGGGCATGGCCGAAGTTCAGCTGACCAGTAAAACCGCAGAGCAAATCCCAACTAGCGGCAAATATGGCAAAAATGCATGTCAGGGTGAAAACGCGGAGAATGTAAACATCGTCGGTAAAAGACGGCAACAAAAGAATGAATAGAAAAAAGATTATTACGGCTACACGCGAAGGGAGAACAAGTACTTCGTTTCTTACTACGGAAAATAGTTTTCTCAGGTAAAATAAAATTAGTTTCATGGAATATCTCTACCTTTCTTCTTCAAAGTACACGCCAAAGAGACCTTCTGGTCTGATAAGCAAAACTATTATCATAATAAGCAGGGCGACGGATACCTTTAGGAAAGCGCCCTGCGGGGAAAGGAACACAACCGAGGCTTCGGTAAAGCCCATGATGTACGCTGCCACAAAACTACCCTTAAGAGAGCCAAGGCCGCCTAAAACAACCACTGCCATCATCATAACCAGAGGCGTCGTCCACATATGGGGCTCCAGAATTTCCAGAGGAACAACAATCGCGCCGGCAAAGCCGGCCAGCCCTATGGCAATCCCCATAGTAATCATGGCCACTTTGGATTCATTTATTCCCATTAGGTTAGCCACTTCCCTGTCCTGAGCAGTGGATCGAAGCGCCAAACCTAAATTAGTTTTAAATAAAAATATAACTAGCAACACCATAACAAGGACAGCTGCGCCAAGGGTCAAAAGCTGTTGGTTAAAAACCTTTACGCCTAAAATTACGATAAAACCGTCGATCAGATTAGGAACACTCAAATAGCTACCCGTAAAGACCAAGGTCATAATTTCCTGAAAAATCATTGCAATGGCCATTGTTGCTATCAAAACGGCGCCTTCATGCTCACGGATGGGATTAAGAAATATTTTGTAGGTAAGCATCCCCAAGAGAATAGATATAACAATGGCCATGAGCATAGCCGGAACAGGGTGCCAACCCAGATAGTGAGTAACTACGTAAATACAGTAGGCGGCGACCATGTAAAAAGCTGTATGCGCGATATTAACGATTCGTGCCACCCCAAAGATAAGCGAAAAACTGATAGCCAAAAGAGCATAAATGCTGCCTTTGATCAAACTCATGACAACTATGTCTAATACCATAGACATTATAATTACCTCTCTATTTTTTAATGTATATATGATCACGGATCACATATAA
Source organism: Syntrophaceae bacterium (assembly GCA_041310245.1). Classification (GTDB taxonomy): domain Bacteria; phylum Desulfobacterota; class Syntrophia; order Syntrophales; family Smithellaceae; genus UBA4810. Next base: position 2,318 of record JBFYYA010000216.1, read on the forward strand.
TAATGGTCAATTATTATTTGTTTACTTTTTATAAGTTTTAGTCATCTAGGGTGGAACCTTAATGGGCTGCATGCCCTTATAAGTAACATCCACACCGGGAGCCGGTTTCCAACCGTTGGGCCATACACCAACCAGCTTACCATTCTGCCACTGAACACCAAGACCAGTCGCTTAACCGGGGCCGAATATTATATAATAAAGATGACGGCCCAAGATATCTTTCATATATCTGATCGTGCTGGAAGTAGTCTTATAAGCCCGATTTTCCAGAGTCGCCACTATGGGATGCCCGCCCCTTTATAAGGGGCGGGCAAAAAACTTTCTTTATTACTTTTTGTAAGCCTTAATCATCCAGGGAGGGAGTTGTATGGGTTTCATCCCTTTATAGGTAACGTCCACACCGGGAGCCGGCTTCCAGCCATTCGGCCAAACACCAACCAGTTTGCCATCCTGCCACTGAGTAGCTATACCGGTAAGATAACCAGGGCCAAAGGTCAGATCATGCAGAGGACGACCTAAGTTATCTTTTGTGTATTTAACAGTTCCTGAAGCAACCTTGTACACACGGTTTTCCATGATTGCCACTAACTCATCCGAATTGAGAGAACCAGTTTGCTCAATGGCCGGTACTATACCGTAGATAATAGCAGAATAAGTATCTGCTGTGTATGTCGGTACCTCACCGTATCTTTTCTTGTAACCTTCCACAAAAGGTTTAGTAAGTTCGTTCTGCTCCACGCCTTCAGCATAGGTATTGGAGGTTATAACATAATTACCCATACCGCGAGTAGCCTGCCAAAACTCAGCTTTCTGCGCTTCCACGTTAATACCTACCTGGATGGCGGGAATCTTCAACT
>JBFYYA010000217.1:0-8315 GCA_041310245.1 Syntrophaceae bacterium
AGGAAATCACGATTAATGAAGTCAAGATGTTAGTCTGGGATTAAATCGTTTTCTTCATTAACTGATAAAATAGACATTTTCATAACCAATCTATGGAATTATGCCTGCAGGAATTGAAAAAAGAATTGGCCGAAGAAATAATCGGCTATTCAATTCACTATTATCAGGAGACTGGGTCAACAAATGATCAAGCTTTTCGCTTGGGTATGGAAGGCGCGCCGGAAGGCACGGTTGTTGTCGCCAACAGCCAAACCGCGGGAAAAGGAAGGCTTCAAAGATCATGGTTTTCTCCGCCGAGCTCTAATATCTATACTTCAGTAATACTAAGACCGGAATTTAACCCTGCTGACGCGCCCCGGATAACAATCATGGCGGGATTGGCGGCGGCGCAAACGATAGAAACTTGCTGCCCGCGAAAGGCGCGCATAAAATGGCCTAACGATATTTTGCTCGACGGCAAAAAAATATGCGGAATTCTTGCCCAAATGCAGGCGGGTGAGGATAAAATAGATTTTGTTATTGTGGGTATCGGTATAAACGTAAATGTCGCGACAGATGAATTCCCTCCCGAGATCAGAAATACAGCGACATCTATTGCCGCCCAGACAGGCGCTTTTCATTCAAGGCAGGATTTGCTAATAACTCTGTATAAAAATCTTTCAAAATGGTATAAAGCTCTCACTTCAAACGGTTTCGAAATGATCAGGGAGGAATGGCTCAAAATGGCGTCCCTAATCGGATGCGAAACACAGGTTAAGTTTGGAAATGAAATAATAAAAGGTAAAGCGCTGGGAATAGATGAACGCGGCGCTTTGGTTATATCGGATTCAAAAGGTAAAGTGTTAAAAATATTGGCAGGCGATGCATCAATAGTGAAGGAAAATTAAAATGTTGCTGGTAATAGATGTGGGCAATACCAACACTGTTTTGGGTCTTTATGATGAAGATAAGCTGATTCATGACTGGCGGATTCGTACCGAGATTGATCACACAGTTGATGAATACGGCATGTTGATTTTCAATCTATACCAGTCCAGCAGAATTAAGACAGAAGAAATTAAGGAAATAAAAGATATTATTATCTCCTGTGTGGTGCCGCCGATGCTCAATATTTTGGAGCCACTGTGTATAAAATATTTTAATGTCAAACCGATGATTGTCGGTCCGGGAATAAAAACGGGAATGCCTATATATTATGATAATCCCAAAGAAGTTGGCGCCGATAGAATAGTTAATGCCGTAGCGGCCTATAATAAATACCATCGCGCGGTTATTGTCATTGATTTCGGCACGGCCACAACTTTTGATTATATATCACCCAAAGGTGAATACATGGGTGGCTGCATCGCTCCGGGAGTTCTGATTTCCAGTGAAGCATTGTTTAGCCGGGCGGCAAAGCTGCCACGAGTGGAATTCAGCAAGCCAAAGGCGGTAATTACCAAAGATACAGTAAGCGCCATGCAGGCGGGGATTATGTTCGGTTATGCAGGATTGATAGATGGTATCGTTGAAAGGATGAAAAAAGAGGCAAAAACCGATCCGATGGTAATTGCCACCGGGGGATTGGCGGATGTAGTGGCGCCCGAAACAAAAAGCATTGAAAAAGTCGAACAGATGCTGACGTTGGAAGGGTTACGGATAATACACAACTTAAACAGCAAAATATAATTAACACTCCGATGAAACAACCGTTTCGCGGAAAGGAAAATAAAAATGCTTAATGTTGCCTTAACCGGCGGTATAGCTTGCGGTAAATCTACCGTGGCGAATATGTTTGTTCAAAAGGGCGCCCATTTAATTGATTTTGATGTTCTGTCTCATGAGGTGCAAAAGCCGGGCAGGGCGGCCTGGGAAAAAGTTGTTGGTTATTTTGGTGAGAGTATATTATTCCCGGATAAAAGAATCGACCGGATAAAGCTGGCCGCAATTGTTTTTTCCGACGAGCAAAAGATTGCCGCGCTTAACAAGATTGTTCATCCCTATGTTTTTCTGGAATGGCACGACCATTTGGAAAAAATCGCTCATAAAGAAAAAAACGCTATAATTATCGCGGCTGTACCGCTATTATTTGAAGTAAACAGTCAGCATCTTTTCGATCTGAATTTGCTCGTTTTTGCCTCTGAAGAACAACAATTAAAGCGTCTGATCGGAAGAAATAAATTAAGCGAGGTGGAAGCGCAAAAGCGGATCAAGTCTCAAATGCCCATTGAACAGAAAGCGGCTCTGGCCGATATTGTTATAGATAACAAAAACTCGCTTTCTGACACGCAAAAAAGAGTGGATGAGGTGTGGCAATTGCTCAAAGAGATGGAGCAGAATCCGGCAATGATTTCAAGAAACAAAAAAAGGTAAGAGATATAAAATATTTTTGGAGGAAATATGATTCACGCAAATGTTAAAACAGACTTCTGCGGGCAGGTTAAAAGTCCGTCAATCGACGCATCCACTTACGTGCATCCGCTGGCCGCGGTTATCGGCAACGTGATTTTGGGTAAAAATATAATGGTATCACCTGCCGCTTCTGTGCGCGGCGATGAGGGACAGCCTATTTTTGTGGGTGATGATTCCAACATTCAGGATGGCGTAGTGATTCACGCGCTGGAGACCGAATTAGACGGTAAGCCAGTGGAAAAAAATCTTTTTGAAGTAAACGGAAAGAAATACGCTGTGTATATAGGCAAACGTGTTTCTTTAGCGCATCAGGTGCAGATTCACGGTCCATCAGTGGTCATGGATAACACATTTGTGGGAATGAAGGTACTGGTGTTCAAATCTTTTGTGGGAAACAATTGTGTTATAGAACCGGCCGCTGTGGTGATGGGTGTGAAAATTCCGGATGGACGATACGTGGAAGCGGGAGCGGTAATAAGAAAGCAAGCCGATGCCGATAATCTACCCGTCATCACCGATGATTATCCGATGAAAGAAATGAATAAAGGAGTTATCCACGTCAATGTATCGCTGGCGCGAGAATATTTGAAGATGAAGATAAAATAAAAGCTTCCGATTAATTTATTTAAAGTAAATTTTATTGCGTCGGATTTGATGAAAAATGTAAATGTCAGAGCAACAATTAATATCCTTACAAAGGAAAAGCACGCAAAACCGCTGCCTTTCGTGCGGAACATCTGAAAATATTAATAACAGAAGATACTGTTCTTTAAGATGCCGTCAAAATTTGCGGCAGAGGCTAAACGCGAGAAACGGGCTGTTTCAGGCGCTCAACACACGCTGGGCGGCTTTTTATTTTTCCGAAAAAATGATTTATCTCGATATTTGTACAGGCGGTTATAAAGATATTTATCATTTTTCATATAAACGCGTCGCGGGGCAAAAGCCTTCAGATGATTATGGTAAATTGACAAATGAACTCGCGAGGGAGTGGTGGGCGGAAGAAAAGCGCTCGAAAAGAAAATATCTGGCTTCAAACCATGTTTTGAGTTTGGCGGTTAAATCTACAGCGGAAACTTCGGCGCGTCCAAAAGTTTTAAAAGCGTATACAGTTCAGGAAGCCTCTTTGTCCTGTCTGTGTATGAAAAAAAAGGATTTAGAATCAGCCGATTTAAAAAAAATTATTAAAAACTCATATCGGCGGCAGGCAAAAATTCATCATCCTGATCTTGGCGGATTTGCGGTAACGTTTCGCAAACTTAATAAAGCTTATCGGGAACTTATTCAATGGGCGGATAATCCTCGTTTCAGCAAAAGGAAGGGATTTACAGATAAGTGGTTTTACGACGGCGAAAACGATAAATGGGTGCAGCCGATTCCAATAAAAAAATGACAAACACAGATAATAGCTAGAGGGGAAGTTTCAGCTTTCAGGATTTAGTATGATCTTTTCCAGTTCCTTTGGGGTGTTTATATTAAGAAATAATTGCCCGTTTTTATTAAAAGAATTAATTATTTCTTCAGTCACGGTTAAAACACGCATTCCTTTGTAGAAACCGGTGATTTTAAGTTTATCCGCTTCTAGATTTCTTTTAATGGGAGCAAGACAATTTTTTGAATACACCGCGTATAAAGGTTGAAAACCGTCCGATAATTGAGGAACCACAATATCGTTTTTTTCCGCCTGTTGGGCAAGATATGAAATAAAGTCCTTATTCAAATAAGGCATATCGCAGGCGGTAACAAAAGAATAATCATTGGACGCGAAAAAAAGTCCGGAATAAATTCCCCCCAGCGCGCCCTTATTTTTATATATATCAGTTACAATAACAGATGAAGAAAATCCGGCATAAGATAAAGGGTCATTAGTAACAATAAGTATTTCCGAAAATAGTTCTTTAAACACGCTGAGGACTCTATCAATCAGGCGGATCCCGTTAATTTCCAGAAAAGCTTTGTTCACACCCATGCGTGAATTCTTGCCGCCGGCTAAAATAATTCCTGTCATGTTGGTTTTCATATTATGCGTTATCCGCCTATTTAGTCATGAATTTTAAATATTCATAAAAGCGCGACGATTTTTATCGGACAATTTTTCGGTCTATTGATATAGTTTGGCCTTCTTGCTGTTCTATCATTGAATGGGATTCGGCATCATTTTTAAAACGCAGAACGTTGAGCATAAATATTTCCAGCTTGCTCAAGACATTGGGAGGCAGCAGATTGCCGTCGATTTCAATCGATATTGCGGGATATTTGTTCTCTCTCGCCCAGGGTGTAAATAAACCTTCGATGACGCGGCCGATCAAACAGGCAAACGGAGAAATATTCACAATACCGGAAAAACCATCCATCATGGCCGTGGCGGCCACGCCGCTGGAAATGCTGATTTCGGAGTATAGCTCATCGCTGACAAAGTGTTTTTTCGTATTATTCATTATTATTTTCATGTTATGCGGCGTATGGGGTATCAAGCCGGTACGCCCTAAAATAGAGCTGACGTTTTTTTCCACATTATGTTTGTAGAGATGTTCGATGTTCCAGTCAATTAACTGCTTAAATTCCGGAGCGGTAACTCGTTTATACCATGGAATTAGTCCCAGTTTCTTTTTAAGTTCATGATGACGAACGAAATCACAGTAATAAATCCATTCGGCAACATTTGATACTTTGCTGATAATGCCGCGGCGGCTGAAATGCTGGACTAATTCATCCACGGCGAAATCGTCACGTCTTACATAAATTTCTCCCACGATAAGCACTTTGGGGCATTCGTCTATTGTTTTCTTCAGCGGAATCCGGGAAATAGCCGCGGATATTTCTTTTAAGGTGGGCAGCATCTTGGTGATATTATTTTCGGCGACGGAAATCATTTTATGCCACAATTCATCATATATTGTCATGGCCTGCACCGGATCAGCAGCGCATGTCCGGAGGGATGTTTCCACGTCTTTCATGTAGTCGCCGATAATCACAGCCCACCAGGAGTATTTGGAAAACTCGGAACCGAGTTCGTTATAGGAATTGTCTGAATCCAGCGTGAAGACAAGGACGTTCTCCATTCGCAGATCTTTGAAGAGATTTTCATAAAAAACAAAATACTGGCCTGTGCGGCAGGGGCCAGTTGTGGTGGGGACGAACAGAATATATGTTTCATCCTTGCGATATTTGTCAGAAGAAAGATATTTTAGTGTGCTGCCCAAAACTAAATGTGAGGGCAGGCACTCTTTACCAGAGGCGTGATTGCGCGCCATCTGCAGCGTGTAAATATCAGGAACCGGCATTGTTTCCGCGTTGATACCAAGGCCGCGAATTGTTGCGCCAATCAATTCCGCAGACAATCTTCCCATGTTGGATAAAAGCAGCTTTACCCGCGGATTGCCTTTAATGGGGATTTTCTCGTCGGTAAAAACGTTTTTTATATGAATTTCTTCATCGGTATTATTAATGAAACGGAGGCCGTTATCGTAGCGTTCCTCGCTGATTTCGCCTATTTTGGAGCGGTATCCTTCGATAATATCCAGGAAGGCTTCTATGCGCGTGTCCACGCCCGCGTCCGCTGTGTGCGAATCAAGTTCCAGAATAAGGAAAGGTTTGGTTACCATTATCCATTTGAGATAATGCAGCATAAACGAGTCAGGCGCGCAGGAAAAATTGGAAATAAAAGTGACAAAAATATTATCTTCCTTTTTCAAGAGAACGCCCGCTTTCATATCCTGCTGGCCGTAATACCAGTACATATTAGGATAAATTGTTTCATCCATGAAAGGCAGGATATCAAAGGGGATGATCGTGTGGCCGCGTGTCGTGAATTTCCGGGGGATACCCATATTGGCATCGGCGGTAAAAGCGTTATACGGCCGTCCCAGAAGGGCGATGACCGGACGCTGCGAGCGCCTCGCCTGCATTAACGCGTCATTTCCCAGTTCAGTAAACTTATTGAAGCACTCCATCTGTTTTTCGTAAGCAAGATAAAAGGCGTTTTTAGCTTCTTTCTCGTTTATGCCCAGAGTCAAGGCGGTTTCAACAAAAGCTTCAGCGGCTTTTTCCTTGCCGTACATAAAACTGATAACAGGCGCCAAATATTTATTTTCGGCAATTTCCGGAAACGCTTTCTTTATGTAATATGGCAGGGCCTGGGTTATGGGACAAAAATTAGCGGGAGCATTTTGTTCATAACTTTCCATATCACGAAAATGCGGCAGGAAAATATAGTCCGGATTATGGTCGAAAATATCCTGAACGGCACCGTGCGCTATTTCCGCGGGAAAGCAATAGTTGCTTTCCACTCGTGCCACGCCTTCAGGTGATATATTTTTAGAAACAATCGTTTCAATTCCCAGAATATGAAAAAACCATGAGTAGAGCGGCCATAATGTGTAGATGGAAAAACATCTGGGAATGCCGACAGTAAAATCTTTCTTTCTGATAAAACTATCCGGATTCGGTGCGTATTGCCTGAAAAGTATATCGTTTCGTTTTTCAATATAATCGAAAACATCACTTTCGTTGATGGTTTTTTTCTTTCTGATATTAGCGTATTTATTGCAGCGGCCGCCGAACATGTATTTATGGCCGTTCACGTTAAGCACTCTGATAGGGCAGAAATTATCGCACGCTTTGCACTGAAATTCTTTTTCATAAACGATATCAGTGGCAAGAATGCTATCGATACTGTAAGAGCTTTTTTCGAGAAAACCTTCCTGCAATTTTTGTCTGGCCAAGATTCCCACGCCGAAGCAACCCATAAGCTCGGGGTCCGGCGGAACGAGAATGTCCTTATCCAAAAGCATGGCAAATGCCAGCGGTACTGCTTTGTTTTTAGCCACGCCTCCCTGTAAAACGATATGCTTGCCTATTGTCCGGTTGCCGACGACACGATTGAGATAATTGGACACAATGGAGGTGACAATACCGGCGGTAATATCTTCGCGCGAAGCGCCCTGCTGTATGGCGTTACGGATATCAGAATTGATGAAGGCGGAACAATGTTCTCCGAATTTTAATGGAGCGTCAGCACAGAGTGCGATATCTCCGATTTCTTCGGCGCGGGATATATTTAAATCGCCTTGCGCAGATTCTTCCAGAAAGGAGCCGGTTCCCGCTGAACAGGCCTCGTTCATGGCTTAATCTATCGGTACTTTATTTTTCAGGAAAACATATTTGGCGTCCTGTCCGCCGATTTCGAAAATAGTATCGATTTCTTCGCGGTAAAAAGTAGTGCCGACCGCGTGCGCGATGATTTCGTTATAAACAGCAGGCGTTTCCAGAAACACACCGAGGATTTCACGCGAAGAACCGGTAGTCGAGGCAAGAGTAATATTAATTGTTTCGTCACCGATGTCATTTTTAATCTGTTTTTTTATTTCACGAAGGCAATTTTTGAGCGCGGCTACCGGATCGCCGTGAGTACGGCCGTAAAAGGAAGCGGTTACTTCGTTTGTCTCGATGTCAATCAGGCAAGCCTTGGTTGTGGTTGAACCTCCGTCCACGCCAAGTATGTATTCACGGCCGGCCACAACCTTGCCCTTTTGAGAGGGAAGGTACGTGACGCGCTTTTCTGCGGTTTTTAAATTTTTGAACCTTTTGAATTGTATACGGCTTTCTTTAAAAAGCTGGTCAATTTCAGGCAAAACACTGCCGGTTTTTTGGGCGAGAAACGCTGCCCCGTAAGCTTCAAAAAAAGGCGCCTGAGGAGGAATAATTAATTCAATTTCCGGCAGTCTTTGCTGGATAAAAAGGATAATATGCTTATTTTGAGTCACGCCGCCGACAAGCAAAACCTTTCCCGTGTGTATTCTGGCTCTTTTCAGGAAATCAATTACCTTGATGGCCATGACATCGCTTAGCGACAGGACAATGTCGCCTTTTGTCGCTTCTCCTTTATTCAGGCGGTGTGTGCAGTCGCTTTTCATAAATACGGA
>JBFYYA010000218.1:0-2556 GCA_041310245.1 Syntrophaceae bacterium
GGGTCAATTACTCTTGCGCCTTTTAATAATAGTTTCATTCGTGACCTCCGGCCAGTAAAAATAGCAGAGCCATGCGCACCGCGACGCCTTTGTTTACCTGATCGAGAATAACTGATTGGGATAAGTCATCGGCGATATCCGGGGATATTTCCACGCCGCGATTTATCGGCCCCGGGTGCATGACGATCACATCTTTTTTAGCCAGGGCGATGTTACCGCGGTTCAGGCAAAAACGCTGAGAATATTCGCGCAGTGAGGGAAAGATGTTTTGTTTTTCTCTTTCCAGTTGAATGCGCAGCATCATGATAACGTCGGCGCCGGTAATCGCTTCCTGGATTTTGTCGGAAACGTTTACTCCCATTTGTTCAATGTCTCTAGGCAGCATTGTCGCCGGCCCGGCGACAGTAACTTGCGCGCCCATTTTGGTTAAACCGTAAATATTCGAACGGGCTACACGACTATGCGCGATGTCCCCAACAATAGCTATTTTTAAACCACTGATTTTGCCTTTTTTTTCTTTAATTGTCATCATATCCAGGAGAGCCTGCGTGGGATGCTCGTGCGCTCCGTCGCCGGCGTTGATTATCGATTGTTTGACGAGCGAGGCCAGCATCTGCGGCGCTCCCGCCGCGCTGTGGCGGATTACGATTATATCCGGATTCATCGCTTCCAGGTTTCGCGCCGTGTCGATAAGAGTTTCTCCTTTGACAACGGAACTGGTGGAGGCGGAAATATTAATGGTATCGGCGCTGAGCCTTTTTCCGGCTATTTCAAAAGATGTTCTTGTCCGGGTGCTGGCTTCATAAAACAAATTGATGATTGTCTTGCCGCGCAGAGTAGGGACTTTTTTGATCTCGCGCGTGGAAATTTCCAGAAAAGAATCAGCTGTTTCCAAGATAAAATTTATCTCTTCAACAGAAAGGTCTTTTATTCCCAGGAGGTCTTTTTTGTTTAGTTTCATAAACGATCCGTTTTAATATCTAAGTTTCTTCTATAACGACTTCATCAACGCCGTTTTTTTCTACCAGGTTGACGCTTACCGCTTCCCAAAATGAAGAAGGAAGGTTTTTGCCGACAAAGTCGGCGCGTATCGGAAGCTCGCGGTGCCCGCGGTCAATCAGAACGGCAAGCTGAATCATTTTTGGTCTGCCAAAATCGATTAAGGCGTCCATCGCCGCCCTTATTGTGCGTCCGGTGAAAAGGACATCGTCTATGAGGACAACGATTTTTTCGTCAAGGGAGAAAGTAATATTTGTCTTTCCCAGGCGCGGTTTCCCTTTGGCACAAGAGAGATCATCGCGGTAAAGAGTGATATCTAAAATGCCTAACGGGATTTTTCCCTCTTCGATGGCTGATATTTTTTTCTGTAATCTTTCCGCCAGATAAACCCCGCCGGTTCTTATGCCTACAAGAACAAGATCTTTTGTTCCTTTATTTTTTTCCAGTATTTCGTAGGCAATCCGCGTTAGGCAACGGTCGATGCCATCTTTGTCCATTACTGTTTTGGTGCTTTTTTTCCGTGTCATGTTATCCGGCCTCGGTTAGAAAATAAAAAAGCCTTTCCCCTTGCGGAGAAAGGCTTGCAACTTTATTTATCTTGTCTTCTTTCATGCCAGTTACCTTTTTTAATCTCGCCGGATCAAATTAAAAGGCTTAATTGTGAAAGTCTATACAACTGTCTGAATTATATGTCAAGAAGTAAAATATTTCTGTAAAATCACAAGTTGGCGTTTTCAGTGCAGAAGATTTCCCAGGCGATTCCAGCGAAGTTTCCAGAAAATATCATCTTTCTCTTCGCTGTTCCAGGACCAGTAAATGATCAGGGCTTTTCCTTCAACGTCTTTCAAATCGACGAAGCCCCAAAAACGACTGTCCGCGCTTTCATCACGGTTATCGCCCATAACAAAGACGGTATTTGACGGAACGACAACGGGGCCGAAATTATCCCGCGGCTGCATGGATGCCGGGTAAAGCATATCATCCGTGTAAATACTGTAATTATCCGTGTGTTCTTTCTTGTTTATAAATATTTTTTTATTCTTTATTTCGATGGTGTCTCCACCCACGCCGATCACTCTTTTGATGAAATCTTTCGAGCGGTCATGCGGATAAATAAAAACAATAATATCGCCTCTTTTGGGATCGGTTATGGGAACAATAATTTTTCGCAGCAGTGGTATTTTTATGCCGTAGATAAATTTATTCACCAGAAGATGGTCGCCGACTAATAATGTCGGCACCATGGAACGGGAAGGAATCTTATAGGCGGCAACAATAAATGTTCTGATAAAAAGAGCGATAAGTATCGCTATAATTATGGCCTCGATATATTCCTGAACTTTTGATTTTGTTTTTTCTTCTTTTGTTTTTTCGTTGATTTTGGACATTTTAGATTGAACCCCTATGAATAAATATTGGATAGAGAAACAGCTATCATAATAAGAGCCATTGCCCCTTTAAGCAATTTTCTTAATCCCATGGTTAAAATGGACCGGCTGGAAACAAGGGGTCGAGACCTTTGTTTTTTCTTTCGCGCGAACTCCAGTGTCATCATGG
>JBFYYA010000219.1:0-3473 GCA_041310245.1 Syntrophaceae bacterium
GTAATGGGCGCAACAAACGAGTTTCTGGCCGCAGCCAACGCCGCGCTCGGTCCTTATGCTATGGCGACAACCGGCTCATCCGGTCTGATTCGCGACTTCGGCAGCGATAAGGTGAAAAAAATATTTTTGCCTAAAATGTACAGCGGCCAGTGGGCCGGCACCATGGACCTGACAGAACCTAACAGCGGTTCGGATGTAGGGGACATCGCTACTAAAGCCTTTCCGACCGATGAGCCCGGCGTTTACAAAATTGTCGGCACCAAATGCTTCATTACCGGCGGTGACCAGGATATTACCGAAAACATCATCCACCTGGCCCTGGCCCGCGTCGAAGGTAGCGTGTCAGGCACCAAAGGAATATCCCTGTTTGTCGTACCTAAGTACTGGCCTAATGAAGCCGGCGACGTCGGAGAATTCAACGATGTCAGCTGCGGCGGAATTGAACATAAAATGGGCATTCGCGGCTCGGCCACCAGCATCGTTAATTTCGGAGAGGAAAACAAATGCCGCGGCTACCTGCTGGGGAATCCCCCGGTTGACGGTAAAGGCGAGGGCATGGCACAGATGTTCCAGATGATGAACGAGGAACGCGCCGTTACCGGACTGGCGGCTAACGCAGCAGCCACTGTCTCTTATAACAATGCAGCAATGTACGCCGCCGGACGCATCCAGGGGCGTCAGATCACCAATCCAAAAGCAGGAAGAGTTACCATAATCAATCACGAAGACGTGCGCCGCATGTTGATGTATCAGAAGTCCATAACGGAAGCCAGCAGAGCCATGATTTGCATGTCCTACTACGCAATGGATGTCGCGGAAAACACCGATGATGAAAACGAGCGCAATCGCGCCAAGGCTTTTGTTGAAGTCAACACTCCGATCATCAAGGCCTGGTGTTCGGATCTGGCGTTTCTGAGCGTCTCGGAGGCTATGCAGTGTTACGGCGGCTACGGATTCTCGGAAGAGTATCCCATCGCGCAGCAGCTTCGCGACTGCCGGATTTACCCGATCTGGGAAGGCACCAATTATATCCAGTCGATGGACCTTATCGGCCGTAAATGGATGATGGCCGGGGGAAAGGTTTTTGCCACCTGGTTTGGTGAGATAGAAAAATTCGCAGCCGACCATAAAGATCATCCGGTCTTAGCCGCTCAGGTTGCGCTTTTGACTGAAGCGATTAACCATTATAAGGAAATTCAAGCAGCGATGGCCGGGTATGTGGGGCAGGGCAAATTCGGCATGATCGGTTTTTATGCAACGAGAATTCTTCACGCCACCGGCTATATTTACGGCGCCAAGCTGCTCTTAGAGCACGCCGTAATTGCCCAGAAAAAAATTGACGAACTCGGCAAAGAACATTTTGAATATCCCTACTACGCGGGCAAAGTAGCTTCCGCCAAGTTCTTCGCTCATAACCTGCTGCCCAACGTAGGTATGACCCTGAAGGTCATCAAGGAAGGCGACACTTCCGTGATGGAAATCCCTGAAGCATCCTACCTTCTCGTATAAAAAGAAATATCTGCGGCGTGGCAGAGCATTATCTGTCACGCCTTTTTTTTCCTCTTTATGATTTATCATCAATAATTATTACACGCAAATGTTGAGGTGATATCAGGAAAGGAAATCAGCATCAACATATGATAAAATATTACAATAATTCTCCTATTTTATATTAAAAAATAAGTGCGTTAAAAGTAAAAAGCAGCAAATAGATAAATCAACTCGTGTCCCACACCAGTTATTATAGGAGTTTCACAGTTCACCCAAACCAAAGACGAACCTTCACAGCTCCACCGCGTTGGTCTCATGAAAGTCGTTTTTTTAGATACGATAAACGATACGGGAACGCAAAAAAATAATATTGCTTATCGACATTATCCGAGTGGTCAATATTTTCTTCTATACTTATGAGGACGCGGCCAGATTACTGGGTGAGTAGCCCCATGCTTGTAAAATTATTTTAAAAGCCATTCACTAGTTGACATAACCGGAAGATTCGGATAAAAAAGTTATTAGTTTTAATTGGTTAATACAGTTTGGCTTATCTGGCAGATAGAGCGATAAAATTTTTATATAAGCAATGACATAATAAAAGTTGTCTTCAGAAAATTGATTTAGATACTCTCCAAAAAATATGAAATACGCAAAACCCAATCTTCTTAAAAAAATCAGGAAAAATAATGCGTTGGTAGGTGTTATCGGACTTGGCTATGTAGGATTGCCTCTTGCCCTTGTTTTTGCAGAAAAGGGCTTTAACGTGCTTGGCTTTGATATTGACGTAAAAAAAACAGAAAAGCTAAGCAGAGGAGAGTGCTATATCTCTCATATAAATTCAAAAAGAGTGAGCCGCGTTATAAAACAAAATATGTTGGTGGCCACCGACGATTTTTCACGCCTGAACGAACCGGATGTAATAATTATCTGCGTTCCAACGCCGCTTACTTTGCAGCGCGATCCGGATATGTCTTATATTATTCAAACAGCTAAACAAATACGGGAAAAACTGCGCGCGGGTCAGCTCATTATTTTAGAATCCACAACATATCCCGGCACAACCGAAGAACTGGTAAAAGAGATTTTGGAGGAAACAGATCTTGTCTGCGGGCGAGATTTCTTTCTGGCTTTTTCTCCCGAGCGAGAGGATCCGGGGAATAAAAAGTATTCTACTTCCAATATACCCAAAGTAATCGGCGGCGTTGACAAAGCAAGCGGTGATTTAGCGCAGGAGCTCTATGAAAAAGTAATTAGTAAAACAATAAGGGTTGCAAACGCGCGCACCGCGGAGGCAGTCAAACTTACTGAAAATATATTTCGTTCTGTTAACATAGCATTAGTTAACGAACTTAAAGTAATATATGAGCGTATGAACATTGATATTTGGGACGTTTTGGACGCGGCTTCGACCAAGCCTTTTGGCTTTATGCGGTTTAATCCAGGCCCGGGATGGGGCGGCCACTGCATTCCGCTTGATCCATTTTATCTGTCGTGGAAAGCGCGTGAGTGCGGCATGGAGACAAAGTTTATAGAGTTGGCGGGAGAGGTCAACCGCCGTATGCCTCAGTATGTACTTGATAAACTTCAGCATGCGTTAAACGCGCATGGCAAATCAGTCAAAAAAAGCAAAATAATGGTGATTGGTCTCGCTTACAAAAAAGACATCAATGATGACAGGGAAAGCCCCGCTTATAAGATAATCGCCAGTCTTATTGAATCAGGCGCTAATGTTTCTTATCATGATCAGTTTGTTCCAACAATAAGACCTACAAGACAATGGCCGAAAGCGCCGCCGTTAAAGTCAGAGCCTCTAAACGCGAAAACAATCGCGAACCAGGATGCCGTCATGATTATTACTGATCACACATCGATTAATTACAAACTAATTGTCAGATACGCTAAGTTGATAATTGATACGCGCGGTGTCTATCGTCAACCGTTTCGCAATGTCATTAAAGCATGACATTATTTATATTTAT
>JBFYYA010000220.1:0-2716 GCA_041310245.1 Syntrophaceae bacterium
GCCTCGCACACCGACTGGAGCGATAAAGGACTCAGCTACGTTGAAGTTTCCACAAACATGAAAGAAATTATCGAAGAATTTAAAATTGCCTCTCTGCGCATCAAACGGGTCATTGCGGGGCTGAAAGAATTCGCCCGCACCGATGAAATTGTAGAAAAAAAGCCCGTGCAAATTGAAGAAGTAATTAACGGAGTTCTGATTATCGTGGGCGCTCAGGTGCGCAAAACCGTATCGCGTATCGATCTTTATATAGACAGCAATTTACCGCCGATTCAGGGACATTTCCAAAAAATCGAGCAGGTCATCGCCAATTTGTTAATCAACGCTCATCAATCCATTCTACCGGAAAGAAAAGGCAGAATCATCATAACCGCGAGGAAGCTGGACAGGCTCAAGGCTATTGTCATTGAAATAGAAGACAACGGCGCCGGCATGAACCAGGATTTGCTCGATCATATTTTTGAACCTTTTTTCACCACGCGCCGGGATATGGAAGGTACAGGCCTCGGTCTTTCCATCTCTTACGGCCTGATCAAAGAACATAATGGCGCTATCGGCGTGCTTTCGCGCCCTGGTTTGGGCAGCCGCTTTTCCATATATCTTCCCCTGGAAGACAAAAAGAAAATAGAAGTAAGGCCTGCCGTTCTTTGTCTGGATAATGACTCCAAATACCTGAATGAAATAAAAATGAGCCTAACCGGGGTTATCGACTGGCACTGCGGCCATAAAGACACTGTTGAAGATGTTATCGCTTTTCTCGAGGAACATCCGGAAGTCGATATATTCATTTCCGAAATAAAGCTACCGGCCACGAACGGATGGGAGCTCTTAAAAAAAATAAGAGAGAGGTTCCCCCTGCTGCCGGTTATTCTTTATTCTTCCGCGGGATCGGCGCTAAAGCAGGAAGCCAAAGCTGCCATCGGGCCGGATTTTTTGCTTAAAAAACCGTTTAAGATGTCTCAACTGAAAAACATTATTCGAGAAATAGGCAGACAAAAAATATGAGAATACTAATCGTTGATGATGAAGAAGTGGCTCTTAACTCAGTAAAAAGATTGCTTAAGTGGCGGGGAATCAGAAGTGTCGAAGTATGCAACAGCGGAAAAGAAGCAATTACCCGCATCAAGGAACAAGATTTTGATATTGTGCTCTTGGATTTGCTCATGCCGGAAGTGGACGGATTACAGGTTTTGGAAGCGACAAAACCTTACCGCCCGCATACCGAGTTCATAATTTTTACCGCGATCGATGATATTCCCACGACAGTAAAGGCCGTTCGTTTAGGCGCTTATGATTATCTGGTCAAACCGGTAGATAATGATCTGCTTTTTCTTTCCATAAAAAGGGCTTATGAACATCGCGGACTGCTCATCGGGTTATCGGTAGCGGCGCAGGAAAACAAAAAAGAAGTGCCGGAAGCTTTTGGTGAGATAATCACGCAGTGTCCCCGCATGCTTTCGCTGCTTTCTTACGCGCAGGTCATGGCGGCCAGCGGTAATCCAATTATGATCACGGGAGAATCGGGCACGGGCAAAGAACTGGTGGCGCGGGGAATTCATCAAGCCGGCCCGACGCCCAAAGGCCCTTTTATCGCGGTAAACGTGAGCGCCATTCCCGCAACAATGTTTGAAAGTCAGTTTTTCGGCCACACCAAAGGCGCGTTTACCGGAGCTGACACGCCGCATCAGGGTTATTTTGAACAAGCGGACGGCGGCACTCTTTTTCTTGATGAAGTAGGTGAATTACCCATCCCGCTGCAGGCAAAACTTCTGCGCGTGCTGGAAGAAAAATCATTTTACCCGCTGGGAGCGGCCAAACCTATTTGGGTGGATGTCCGCGTTGTTTCCGCCTCCAACAGAAATTTAAACAAAGCCTGCCAGGAAGGAACTTTTCGGCTTGATTTATACTACAGATTAAAATCAGCGCATATTCATCTTCCACCTTTGGCGGAAAGATCCGGAGACGTTCCTCTTTTAGCAAAACATTTTCTTAAAAAAGCCTCTGAACAATACAAAAAAGACGTGCAGGGTTTTACCCCGGAAGCGATGGAACTGCTGAATAGTAAAAATTATCCGGGTAATGTCCGCGAACTGGCTCAAATTGTTAAAAACGCGGTTCTTGTCGCCGATACGAATTTTATCTCTCCTCAACATCTCGGAATAACTCAATCCGCGTTATCGCCTTTTACCCGTCAATTATGCACATCAAAGGAAAATGATGAAGCGCATTTGGCATTTGTTTTAAGCAACACAAACGGAGACAAAAACCGCGCGGCACAAACCATGGGCATCACCGTAAGGCAACTGCAAAGAAAAATAGCCGCAATGAAAAAAAATCCCCTCTGGGAAGCCATATTGCGCGACATTTAAGTCACTTGCCGCGACAAAAAGGTCGCCTTGTTTAACCTGCTGTTTTAAAAGCGATTATCACATTTAAAAACACTATAGTATTACAAACAGGGATATTGAGATGAAGTATTTTTCGTGACCCGGCTGCATCTTGAATCACAAGTCAATTACAGCAGATAATAATTTTTGACACTGCTGATTAAGCCAACCTCCCTCAGATTAACAACATTTTCAGACTCTGCATAAGCTCAAACCTTATGAACAACGGCCATTAAACTTTTTGGCATACCCGTTGCTCTATACAGTAAATCAAAGGAGTCTTCCCGCGATGAAAGCTTTGGCCTCAAAGTTGGTAGATTTAACTCAAA
>JBFYYA010000221.1:0-5208 GCA_041310245.1 Syntrophaceae bacterium
CAGATACCTTTTTGTTGGCACGGTTAAGCAATTTAAAGAAATCCTAGGCATATGAAAATAGGCATCATCGGCGATCTCCATTTAAGCGAAGCCCTGCCTTATGCCAATCTAGTTCCCGATAAAAGACTGGCGGAAGAGACGGCTGTTTTCGCGGCTATTAAAATAGGGTTTTCCAAGTATGACCTTGTTGTGATGCTGGGCGATCAGTTCCATTTTGGGACCAACTCGTCCTCCGTTATCAGCAAGTTCCTTCATTTACTGGAAAGCTTAAACGCGAAAACAGTCGTTCTCCTCGCCGGTAACCATGAAAAGCGCGGCAACGGCGAAAGCGCCTTGGATTTTCTCAAAGAGATCAAGGGCAAGAACTGGTTGGTGGTAACCAACAAGGTGCAGGTCCTGGAACTGGACGGCCAGCGGCTGGTTTTTTCTAATTATTTCACCAATCCGGAATTAGGTACGTCCAACCTGACTAAAGCCAACCAGGCGTTGGAAAAACGCATCCTGGCGGAAAAGGGAGATTTCCTCTTTGTCCACCACGCCTTGAGTTCTACGCCGGTGGGCGGCATTACGACCGACGCTTTTAACGAACCGGTCTTGGACATCGGCAAGCTTAAAAAGAACTACACTCAGATCGTGGGCGGGCATATCCATCAGCCCAGCCTTAAGGACAACGTCCTGGTGGCTGGTTCGGCGTTTTCTTTGGCCGTCGGCGATACGGGTAAATCCCTCTGGACTTGGAACGATGGCTTCAAGGCCATTCCTTCTCCTACCCGGCCGATCATCAAACTGGAAAACCCGACGCTTAAGCAATTAGACCCCGTCCCGCACAACGCCATTGTCAAGCTGTATTTCACGGACGCAAAGAAGAAAAAATCCGCGCCCGTGATCGAACAGTATAAGACCAAACGGCAGCGGGCGGCTGTGGAATTCGACCCCTATGATATGGATGCCCTATTGGAGGCGTACGCCAAGCAGAAGAAGGTCGATGCCGCCAAATTAAAACAAGGCTTTGAATTAATCAAAAATTATGGCAACCATCAGGTTTAAAAAAATCGTCAATGATTACGACCAGGGGTTGATGCAGAACCCAGAGCAGAATTCGCGTTTTAAAAAATCAGAGCATATCAAACAGTTCGTTTCGAATAACATTGAAATGATCACGGCTTTATCTACCCTATTAACGGCCGATAATTCTTTCCGTAATTATTTTCGGCATTTCAGTGATATGCTTTTCGCCTTCGCCAACGTCTGTGAAGAGGAGAATAAGGCGCTGACAGATTATAATCCGGAAAAGCGGGCGGAACAGATCGACAAGATGATCCTATTAATAGCCAGTTTTCTTGCCGTTTTACATATTAAAAGAAAAATTAAGGTTAAAAACCTGAAATAATATGATCAAGCGCGGCACGACTAAGAGCGACCGCTCCCGGGCGGGACGCAGCATCCGCAAGCGCGGCAATAACTATGAGGTCCAGCTGGCGTGGGAATTCCGCGAGTTGGGCTGGTCAAAGTGCGTAACAGCACGGGCTGAATCGCGCAACGCCGACGCCTTAAAGCAGGACCTGATGTTCACTAACCCCTATCGAATCCAAGCCAAGTGCCGGAACTGCTTCTCTTCCCCGGTCAAAGACCTGGCGGAAATGCCGCAGGACGATAAGTGCAACCTAATGTTCCAGAAAGTCGTCGGCCGGGGCGAATACGTCACGCTGGCAAAAGAAGATTTATATAAGTTAATTAAAATAATTAAAAATTTAAGCTAATTTTATGAGCGATCAAAAAAGCATCAAAAGTTTTACGCCTTGGAAATGTCCCCATTGCGACAAGGACATTATCGTAATCCACACCTTTTACCAGCCGACCACGGACAGCATCATTAAAGCAGAAGAGGTGGCCAAAGCCAAAGAAGAACTATTAAAACGGCTGGACGAGGTCGAATTCAAGAATAGCGCGGAAAAGGAAATGGCCGTTAATTGGGTTAAGGGTGATAATACGATCTTCAGCCTGGCTGACGTAGAACAGCTGGCGAAGACCATTCAAATGAGTCAATTGGCTAAAGAAGAAAAGAAGAAAAAATAATTATGATTATAATCAAAAAATTAACAATCAATAATTTCCTCAGCCACGGTACGACGGTGGTGGAGATGCCGGCGGAAGGTAAGATCCTGATCGATGGTAAATCCGGCAGCGGCAAATCCACGATCGTCGAGGCGATCGTCTGGTGCCTGTATGGTATCGGCCGCGTCGCTAATCGCCAGTTGATCCGGCGGGGCGCCATGGGCGCGTCGGTGACTTTGGAATTAGCGGATGTTGACCATTTTGATTATCAGATCACGCGCACGATAACGGCTAAGGGGCGGCATACGATCGAAGTCTCCCGCCGTAACTTTAACAGCGCTGATCCGTATACTATAGTGACGGAAACCGGCGTGCGCTCGATCCAGTCGTTCATCGAACGTGAGATCACGCGCGCCTCCTATTTACTCTTTATCAATTCGATCGTCTATCCGCAGGATAATCCCGAGACCTTCGTGCGCCAGCCAGCGGTCAAGCGCAAGGACCTTTTACTTGAGATCATCGGCAATATCCGCCTGGAAGAATACTATGACCGCGCTCGCCAGCTGGTTATCGAGACGGAGAAGAAGCTAATCGAACAAAAAACCAAGAAAATAATGCTGGACAAGGCCGGCGCCGCCGTGGTCGCCCGGATCGAACCGAAAAACGACCTGGAAAAGACCATAATCGAAAAGAAACAGGCGCTGGTGAAGGTTGATGAACAACTTGAAGAATTAGAGAAAAAGCACACTCAACATATCGCGGACCAGCAGGAACTGGCCGTGGCTAAAGAACGGCGGCGAAACCAAGCCGCTACGATAGAATTTTTGCATGGCAAGATTATTCCCTTAAAAAACGAATTGAACGTGATCCAGGGCATAAATGACCAGGAAGCGTACAATATCAAAAAGGAGGCTATTTCTACCTTGTGTGATCGCAAAAAAACCCTATTAGAGAAGAACACCCAGAACAGCGCTTGGCAGGAACAATATTTAGCCCTGACTAATGCTATACCGCCGCAGGTTGATTATCCCTCCATGCTAGCTGAGCTCAATCGGCAATATATCATGGTTTTGAACAGTTATAAGGATTTTAAGCTGGAAGAAGAATACCAGTGTAAAACCTGCGGCACACCGGTTAAGATCTACGACCTATGCCCGCAGTTTAAGATGATGGAGGCGGAAAAGAACACCCGTTTGACTGAATTGGAAAAACGCCTGACGCAGATCAGCCTGGAACAGAAGGAATATGACGCTAAATGTCGGGAAATTGACAACAAGATTATGGCTTTGGGCGGTATGCCTGATCCCGTGGCTTCCCACGCCCAGGAATTGGCCATTGTCGAAGAAAAACTGGCTACACTCCAGGAAGACATGACAATGGCGGAAAAGGCGCTGGAGCGGTCAAAAATGCTGTCAGAGCGGCTTGCTAGCGATCAGGCTGAATTAGACGAAATAGATGTCAAATTGCCCATCTTGGACCAGCAGATCGTTAATTTAACGGCGCAAATAGTCACTGGTGAAGCGGCAGCAGTGGAATATAATACTAAGAAAATTGAGAAAAACAGCATAGAAAATGACCTAAAAATAGCCACTTTGCGTTATGACGATGTGCTACAGGCGGAAGTAGAAATGGTTAAACTACAGTCAGAACTAGAAGAAACAAGCCAAAAAAACGTTATTTTTAACCAAAACCTGGAACTGTTATTGATGATGAAGGAGGTCTTTAGCGCCAATGGCCTTAAGGCCATGTTAAGCGACAGTATTATTCCGCGCTTTGAAGACCGCATCAACGCCATTTTGAGCCAGTTGTCTGACTTCAAGGTTAAGCTGGAAACGCAGCGCCCGGGCGTAGATGCCGGTACTGTCCTAGAAGGATTGTTTATTAATATCTATAACGAAGCGGGTGAGGAATTTGACTTTGACAGCTATAGCGGCGGGGAAAAGCTTAAGATCGTGGTGGCCATTACGGAGGCGCTGGCGGAGATCCAGAAGACCGGCTTCCGTATTATCGACGAATTGTTCATCGGCTTGGACGAAGAATCGGTTGACAACTTTCTTAAGGTGCTGAAGACCCTGCAGCAGCGCTTCCCGCAGCTGTTGTGTATCTCCCACCTGCGCAATGTCAAGGAATCATTCGACACCAGATTAATTATCGAGAAAATTAAAGGTATATCTAAAATTAACTAAAACCTATGGAAAAAGAAATGTATCAAAAAGACTATGAGGAGTTCATTGCCTCCTACAAAATGGGGCAGACCAGCGGCGAGGTCGTGGGCGAGTTGATCGCCCGGATGGCTCTTTATTACGGCGAAAAGAACAATCTACTCAACGCCACTAGCGAAGCGTTGAACAAAAAGGCGTCACAAATCGTACAATCGAGCGATGGCGAAGGCGGCAAGGCGTTAAGCGTTGCCAAAGCCGAGATCTTGATCAAAGCCAGCGCTGAGCAGGTCGGCTATGACCGGGCGAAAACCCACCTGCAGAACATCGACCAATACATTAACGCCCTTAAGTACTTACAAAAGGGCGTGTTGAACGAATACTCGCACGTCGGTGCGATCTAACAAAATTTCCCACCCCTGATAATTCCATGCTTGTATTCAGGTTTAAGCGTTGCCTATGTTGCGGCAAGCTTTTCCGACAAAAACACCCCCGGCACGCATATTGCTGCCGGGAGTGCTTTAAGCGGGATTATATGAAGAAATTAAAACTGACAACTAATCCGATTTTTATTTGCCCCAACTGCGGTAAAACCGTACAGTTGATGTTCGATCCCAAGGCCAAAGGCGATGATTGGCTTGATTTTAAGTGCAAAAAATGCGGTTATAGTCCAGGACAAATGTTCGTTGATAAACGGGATTAGATTTTCTTTTTTAAATTAGTCCAGTCGTCAGTAAGCGCCGGTAAAAATTCTTTACTGGCGTTTTCCGTTTTTGATTTAAATCCTTTCTCCTTCCACATCAACTTATTTATCAATAAACTTGATAGATTCTTCGCTGCCATTTCAATTTGCTGGTCGTTGAGGCCTTTAATATTTTCAGTTGGTCCAAACGCTTTATAAAGTAGCGTATGCACGATCGGCATTTGTTCATCGGCCTCACTGGAACTCATTAATTGTTTGAATATTTTCGGTTCAACCCCAGCCTCTTTAGCG
>JBFYYA010000222.1:0-6837 GCA_041310245.1 Syntrophaceae bacterium
ATTTATCCCGCTGTGGATCCTCTGGATTCAACATCCCGTATTCTCGATCCCAATGTTCTGGGTTTGTAACATTATCAGGTCGCCCGTCAGGTGCAGGTGACGCTGCAGAAATACAAAGACCTGCAGGACATCATCGCGATTCTGGGCATGGACGAACTTTCTGAAGAAGATAAGCTTACCGTCAGCCGCGCCCGAAAGATTCAGAGATTCCTTTCTCAGCCGTTCTTTGTCGCCGCGCAGTTTACCGGAACAGAAGGCAAGTTTGTTTCCGTGGCTGATACAGTACGCGGTTTTAAGGAAATCCTGGAAGGCAAGCACGATGATTTGCCCGAGCAGGCGTTCTGGATGGTCGGCGGCATTGAAGAAGCAGTGGAAAAAGCGAAAAAGATTAGTCAGTAATATCGGATTGGAGCAAGTAAAATGGCTGATGATTTAACTCTAGAAATTGTAACACCGGAACGAATGGCTTTCTCGGGTAACGTGGAAGAAGTTACGATACCCGGCACCGAAGGTGAATTTGGAGTGCTGCGGGGACATGAAGCGCTTTTAAGTTCTGTAGATATAGGCCAGCTGAATTTTACGCGCAACAATAAAAAAGTGTATTTTGCCGTCAATACCGGTTACGCCGAAGTAACGTCAAATAAAGTAACTATTCTGATCGAAACAGCGGAAAGATCAGACCAGATCGACGTTAACAGGGCAAGAAAGGCTAAAGATAACGCGGAAGACCGGATGGGTAAAATCGCCAAGGATAATGAAGAATATGAAAAAATGCGCGCCGCGCTGGCCAGAGCCATAACACGCATAAGCGTCGCGGAAAAACAATAATTCGCGCATCTAAGGATCAGGACTTTACTTCACATAACGTTTTCTAATATTCAGAAAAAAAGGCAGCGCGTTAGTGAACGCGCTGCCTTTTTTTACTAAACTTAATTTTAATCCGTTAATCGTCTTTTCCGCCGGGCTTGTCGCTGTTGATACCTCGATTATTCTTGAATAGAAATATTTTATTATTTCTGAATGGATATATCCATGATTTCAAAACTTCGTGTTCCGCCGGGAGTTTTCACGCTGATGTCCGCGCCGACAGCTTTGCCGATCAGCGCTTTCCCGATGGGTGAAGTTACGGATATTTTATTTTGATTGATGTCTGATTCGAGCGGTCCTACGAGCTGATATTTTATTTCTTCGCCGCTGTCGCTGTCCGCGACGGTCACATAACATCCAAATGTAGCCTTTTCTGTGGTCAATCCTTTTAAACTAATGACATTGGACATGGCCAGATTGTTTTCCAGCTCCTGCAGTTTTCCCTGCAGAAAAGATTGCCGTTCTTTTGCCGCCGCGTATTCGGCGTTTTCAGAAAGATCACCGTGGGCGCGCGCCTCTTCGATATCTCGAACATTTTCAGGTATGGATACGTTTTTTAATGTTTCCAAATCTTTTTTTAATTTCTCAAAGCCAGATTTGGTAATAGGAATCTTCTCCATAAATTCTCCAATTTATTTTTTGCCTTGTTTTGACAAGAATTACACAAAACATCGGAAAGAATAGAACTTTAAATTTTGTTTAGTAAAGAACCTGTTTCCTGTCAAGAACATTCGCTTTTATTTTTTATGTTTACGCACGATGAACAAATTGAATAACCAACGATACGTTGTATTGTTTCACCGATTATGCTATTTGTCTTTCAATAAAATTAGGCCTCTAGATATTTATGCTGGACAAATTTGAACGTGAAATTAACTACCTGCGCGTCTCCATTACCGATCGCTGCAATCTTCGCTGCACCTACTGCCGCCCGAAAGAAGGGCTTTCTCTCCAGGGACATGATGACATACTGAGATACGAAGAAATTATCCGCTTTGTTTCCGTTGCCGTGAATATGGGGCTGATCAAGGTGCGGATAACCGGCGGGGAGCCGTTGGTAAGAAAAGGTTTCATTGATTTTATTTCCGCTCTAAAAAAAATTGAAGGACTGCAGGATATCAGCCTGACGACAAACGGCATTCTGCTCCCGGAGTTTGCCGAAAGCATTTTCCAGGCGGGGATTCACCGTATCAATATCAGCCTTGATTCGCTCAACGAAGATAAATACGCGAAAATCACGGGCGGCGGGAATCTGCAAAAAGTGTTACTCGGAATAAAAAAGGCCGAAGAAGTAGGTTTTTCACCAATCAAAATAAACACAGTTGCCATGAGCGGCTTCAGCGATGATGAAATTCTCGATTTTTCCAAAATCGCTTTTGAAAAACCCTTCCAGGTGCGCTTTATTGAGCTGATGCCCTTTGGTCAGGCGCAAGCTTTTCACGCGGAAAATTACCTGCCGATTGATCAGATTATGAAAAAAATTACGAGCCGTTACAAACTGGAAAAAATTGAAGGAAAAAAGAACAAGGCGGACGGTCCGGCAAACATTTTTAAAATTATCGGCGGTCGCGGGGAAATCGGTTTCATCAGCCCGCTGAGCGGCCATTTTTGCGCCACCTGTAACCGCTTACGCCTGACCGCCGACGGCAAACTTCGCTCCTGCCTGCTCAGAGACGAAGAATTCGATTTAAAAAAACTGCTGAGGCAAAATTGCAGCGATGCGGAATTGAAAAAGTTTATACACGATGTTATAGCGTTAAAACCAAAAGAGCATGACATAAGTTGCAGCCCTGAACATTTGAGGAAATGCCAGCGGGACATGTCCGAAATCGGCGGCTGAAGGCATATTTCGTAAATTGTATGTATTTGTAAAATTTGATATATAGCTAAATAAGTTGTTGTTAATCTATGTAATTTAGGCGAGGAAAACATCTCATGTTTTTCAACCAAAATACGGCTAAATCACCAGACACGCATCTGCGAACCCAGTTGGGTCGTTACATTTTTTCCCGCCAAAGAGAACTGATTTTTGACATGGTCAAGCCGGATGCGGGTGAAAGAGTGCTCGATATAGGATGCGGCACGGGCAACCATCTTGAATTGTTTAAAGAAAAGTGTTGCCAAATAACAGGCCTGGATACCAGCGCGAAATCACTGGATATCGCCAAAAACAAATTAGGGTCGGCAGCGGATTTAATCGTTGGCCAGCCGGAAGACATTCCTTTTTCCGACGACGAGTTCGATATTGTAACTGTGATCACTGCTCTGGAAACTTCGTTCAACCCGCGTAAAGTTATCACCGAGGCAATCAGGGTTTGCCGCGGAAGGGTATTTATCGGGTTCATTAACAATTATTCGCTTGCCGGAACCAGGCAACGGCTAAAGGAACTTTTCGGCATTCCGATTTCAACACAATCACGTTTTTATAGTTTAAATGAAATAAAACTTATGGTGGGAAATATAATTGTTAATCCCGAAATCAAATGTGGAAGTGTTATTTATTTTCCCGCATTTGTTTACAGCTTTTTTGAAGAATTGGAAGAAATGCTGCCGGTAATCAATAATCCTCTGGGGGCTTTCACCGGCCTCGTATTCCCGGTTAAATACACCTACCGCACTGTTCAAAACCCGTTAATCGAACCTTTCAATATAAAAGGAAAAGCCCGCCGGGCGGCGCCCGGAACCGCGCGGGACATGCTGCAAGAGACACAGAAATGATTAGAGAAGCGCTGCTCTATGAAAAGCAGGACAATAAGATTGTGCGTTGCAATTTATGCGCGCACCGCTGCAGGATAAATCCGGATAAAATAGGAATATGCGGCGTCAGAGAAAACAGAGACGGAGTTCTTTATTCCCTGGTTTACGGAACACTGGTGGCGGAAAACATTGATCCCATCGAAAAAAAACCTTTTTTTCATGTTTTGCCCGGATCACTTTCCTATTCCATTGCCACGCCGGGATGTAATTTTGCCTGCGCTTTTTGCCAGAATCACGAAATATCACAGATGCCGCGCGCCACGCGCATGATAGCGGGCGATGAAGTTTCTCCTGAAGATATTGTCCGGCAAGCAAAAAAAAGCGGCTGCAAAACAATTGCCTATACCTACACTGAACCGACAATCTATTTTGAACTTTCCTACGATACCGCCAAAATTTCCCACGATTTTGATATTAAAAACGTTTTTGTCACTAACGGCTTTATGACCCCGGAGATGATTGAAATGATCGCGCCGTATCTATCCGCTGCCAATGTTGATCTGAAATCTTTCCGCGATGAATTTTACAAAAAACAATGCGGCGCGAAGCTTGCCCCTGTGTTGGATAGCTTAAAAAAAATGAAGTCTTTGGGTATTTGGGTGGAAATTACCACGCTCCTCATTCCCACGCTAAATGACAGCGAAGAAGAATTAAAAGATATCGCGGAATTTATCGCGTCCTTAGGCAGAGAAATTCCCTGGCACATCAGCCGTTTCCATCCGCAATTCAAAAGGCGGGAGCTGCCCCCGACGCCTCTTTCATCTTTGCACCGGGCGGCAGAAATAGGCAAACAAGCGGGATTGAAATATGTATATTGCGGCAACGTTCCCGGCGATAATGGCGAAAATACGTATTGCTTTAATTGCCGACATCTTTTAATCGAACGCTATGGCTTCAGAGTTACCGGCGTGAATCTTATCGGGAATAAATGCGCCAACTGCGGCGCTGTGCTGGAAGGAATTTTTTAGAATCAGTAAGTCTTACCATCCAGCTCTTAGAAAAATTGTCCGACTATTTATTTAATTCTTCCTGTACTACGCAAATCGTCAACCTCGGCAAGTATGCTTGCTGTCAACCAGCAATAAATTATATTGCTGCACGGATAATTATGATATGAATTAACAAGTTCTTTTGGGACTGGGCAACGGATGTATGTTTGAGATATTGTGGCACTGCCGGGAAACCAGGCGGCAAAAGGAGAAAACAAACATCAACATAAATATCGGGAGAAACCAGTCTACTCGACTCAAACCGTACGTTCACTAGAAAGACAACATAGGAGAATAAAATGAACAATAAAAATATAAAATCAGTAATTTCTGCCCAGCGGGAATTTTTTAAAAGCAACAGGACTAAAGATGTTTCTTTCAGGCTTGAAATGCTCAATAAACTTAAAGGAGCTGTGATAAAATATCAGGATGATATTATTAAAGCACTATATGATGATATGAAAAAGCCTGCAACGGAAGCTTACATCGCCGAAGTTTATATTGTGCTCAATGAAATTGATATTCTGCTAAAAGAGACGGCTAAATGGGCAAAACCTCGCAGGGTTAAAACTCCTCCTGTTCTTTTCAGCGCGAAAAGCTTTATATACCCTGAGCCGTATGGTGTTGCGCTGATAATTTCGCCATGGAACTACCCGTTTCAGCTTTTAATTGATCCTTTAGCCGGATCTATTGCTGCGGGGAACTGCTCTGTTCTTAAGCCGTCTGAACTTGCACCTGCAACATCTGTATTAATTGCAAAGATGATAAAGGAGGAATTTGATCCGGGATTCATTGCTGTTGTTGAAGGCGGCATAGAATCAAGTACTGCACTCCTTGCAGAAAAATTTGATTATATATTCTACACTGGAAGCACATCTGTAGGGCGTGTGGTGATGAGGGCAGCAGCGGAAAACCTTACGCCTGTTACACTTGAGCTTGGCGGCAAAAGCCCTGTAATAATTGATGAGGATGCGAACCTTGAAATAGCGGCAAGGCGTATCGTTAAGGGGAAATTTTTTAATGCAGGTCAGACGTGCATTGCACCCGACTATCTCTATGTTCATTTTTCAATCATTGATAATCTGAATTTTATTCTTAAAGAAAAAATATCTGAGTTCTACGGAGAAGATCCGTACGTATCATCAGCTTATGCCCGGATAATAAATGACAGGCACTTTTACAGGCTTTCGAAGCTGATTTCCGGCAACGTTATTTATGGAGGAAAAACAGTGTCTGCCGAGCGTTACATATCACCCACTATAATAAATAACGCAACCTGGAATGATCCGGTAATGCAGGAGGAGATTTTCGGCCCCATACTACCTGTCATGCCTTTCACCGATTTGGAAAGCGTAATCTCAGAAATCAATTCAAGACCCAAACCTCTTGCTCTATATTATTTTTCTAATAATTCTGCAAAACAGGAAAAGATGCTAAGAGAGACATCTTCCGGCGGAGTCTGCATTAATGATACCATGGAGCACATAATATCCGAGTATCTTCCTTTCGGAGGCGTAGGTGAAAGCGGTATCGGGGCATATCACGGCAGGGCAAGCTTTGATGCTTTTTCTCATGCTAAAAGTGTCCTGAAAAAATCTTTCCTTTTTGATGTTAAACTGAAATATGCGCCTTACCGTGTATCTCTGTCTGCATTGAAAAAGATTCTGAAAATTTTATCTTAACCGATAAGACAAAAAGGTTGGGTCAAGTCTTGAAATATCAGTTTTCCCGCTAAACCCCGTAAATCCTGACTTTCCGGCCATTTCTGGCTGGAGCAACCATCCAACATTCGCACCCTAATCACCTGAATACCCTGAAGGGCACTATAGGGTCACGCGAGGTCATCTGCGAGCGGTTCATGTGCTGGTTGCTCCGAAATATTCCGGTTAAATCTCAAAACTCTTGAAAACATTACTACGACAGTTCAAATGGTTATCCTCATCAAAATTATGAATCCAAAATTGATCATTTCTAGGTGAACTCAACAAATTATTAACGCCAAAATACACAGTTTTGTTGTTTATTAAAATGTGGTAAGCGTTAACGCAAAACACGTAACCAGGAGGTGGCTAAATGGCAGACAAGGGTACAAAGAAAAAATTGACCAAGGTATCGGGAGGAGAAAGCTCCTCCGCGGCCCCGGTAAAACCATTCGTTGCCAGTGACGAAAGCAAGAAAAAAGCGAGGAATTTTCGCGTATTCGCGGTTCTTTGCTGGCTGGTAG
>JBFYYA010000223.1:0-5635 GCA_041310245.1 Syntrophaceae bacterium
AAGTTTTGCCGAAAAATGGTTTTATCCTTTGCGCATAAAAGTTCCCGTTCAGATATTTGCCACAATATTTATTGTGGTTGCTGCCGTTTATATTTACCGCGTGGGAAATGAACAGTTTAAATAAGTTATTCCGCCCGTGGCCACAGTGCCGATGGTGGAAGGGCAAAAAGAGTCATTGGCAGCAAATCAAGATATGCCGGCGGCAGTTGCCGTGCGTCCAGCTAAGAAGATAACTAAAGCGGACAAATCATGTGAAGGAAGTTCCTGCGAGATAAGCGAAATAAAAGCTTATGATAGCGCGCAAGACGTCGCCCCTTCAGCCAAGGGAAAAACAGAGACACCCGTATATGCCGCCCCTGTTCAGGTGAGAGATAAGGACATTGCCGCAGGCGCTCCCGAGACCAAAAGCCAAACAATGAGGGCTTCAATGGGAAAGCCTGTAGGCGCCGTTCAGCTGAAACAAGATAATAATGTAATAATCATAATGACTTCTGACATTGAAAATGCGGCGGCTCAGGTGGAAAAAATACTTGCCGAATACAGCGCGGCCAAGGTGAGCAGGCAATCGATTGAAGCCAAGGTCTCCTTTCGCGCGGAAATAAGCAAAGAAAAGTTAAAATATTTTATCGAAAAAATAAAAAAAATCGGCGTGATTGAATATAAGGTTTCGGCTGATATTAGTGCCGCCGAGCAGGTGCCGGTTGTGATTGAAATCCAGAAAAATTAATGAAGCCGCGTTTGCTTTGCCGGGTGTGATGTCATTGGCTCAATGGGTTGCCGCGCAAGTTAGAACCCATTTAAGATAAAATTAATATTTTAGTTTTTTGCCAGCGAGTAAATAGACTTCAGCGCCACGACTATGGTGGCCGGCCCGACAAACGCCAGCAAGGCCGTGTAAATTCTGCTCATGGTCTCTCCGACAAGGGGAAGATCAGCAAACTGCTCCGCGCCCAGAGCTGAGATGATTACCAGAGAGACAGCGGCAATCAGAAATGCCTGCACTTCTGTGTTTGTAACATTCAGTAAACCAACAATTAATCCTAGAACGGTCAAGATCGGGAAAAGATACTCCCAGCTAATAAAACCGGCAAGAATACTAACAACCACGCCAATGATGAAGCAAATAGTTCCTACGAGAGCCAATTTGTTTTTATTGCCCTTACCTTTTTTCATCTTAACGCCCCTCCTTTTTATTAAGGTAGATTCTCAGTGCGGTGCTTGCGCGGCAACCCGCTTAGCCGTATTTCTTTTTTTTGCTGTTGTTTGTATTCATAACACTATTTTTGATTTTATCCAAGAGTTTTGAAAAAGAAAAAAATATAAAATTGTTGGTGTGGTTAATAGCAAGCGGCAAAGTGGAAGACAATAATATTGCCGCGGATAGCTAGTCTTAAGGCTAGCCGGCAGAATGAAAACTAACACTAGTTAAATAAAATTATTAATTTTTAAGCGAGAGCGGGCAGGGCGCGATAAAGAGATTTTATTATTGCCCGGGCAAAGACTTCATGTCCTTTTTCATTGGGATAGCGGGAATCGGATAAGAGCAAATCGGTGCTTGGTAAACAATTTTTGGCCAGATATCCGGCCCAGGAGCGATCCAGAGAAATCGATTTGCAGTTTAAATCTACGGCAATAATGCGCAAAGAGCGGTAAAAAATATCAACCGCGGCCATGTCATTAGGATTATCCAAGGTGTGAGCGGTAGCCAGAAAAATCAGAGGATTAAACAGCGCCCGCGCCCGCCGTATCATCTGAACGATATTTTCCTGAAATTCGGAACGGTAAACATAGCCGAAAGCGTCATCAACGCCAAAATGAAGAAGAAGAATATCCGGAGCGAAGGGGACAATGTCTTCGTTAAATGTCTCGATGCCTTCAAAGGAAGTATCGCGATGCCGGGAGCGGTTAATTACCTCAATACTATTGGCGTCAAGTATTTCCTTCAGTATATCCGCATAACCCTTGGTTACTCCGTAACCTGCGGCAATACTGCCGCCACGGATGAGCATTTTCATATTTGAGCGGCGGCTCATCCTCCCAAGTATGCTTCTTTAACCCGTTGATTTCCCATCAATTCTTTGCCAGAGCCGGATAGAACTATCCTGCCTGTTTCGAGGACATAGCCGCGGTGGGCGATATGCAAAGACATGTTGGCGTTTTGTTCGACCAGCAGAATGGTTTTCCCCGCTTTGTTTATTTCCGCGATGATGCGGAATATCTCACGAACCAGCATGGGCGATAAACCCATCGAAGGTTCGTCCAGTAAAAGCGTATCGGCATCGCTCATTAAAGCTCTGCCTACTGCCAGCATTTGCTGCTCACCGCCGGAGAGCATGCCGCCCAGCTGGCGTTTTCTCTCCGCCAGTCGGGGGAAGAAAATAAAAACGCGGTCAAAATCGCGGTCAATATTTTCTTTATCCTGTCTGTGCCAGGTGGCCAGTTTCAGGTTTTCCATTACCGTGAGGTTGCCGAAGATACCGCGTCCTTCGGGAACCTGCGCGATGCCCAGCGCCACGATAAAATCCGGCGGAGTCTGTTTTAATTCCCTCCCTTTATAGGAGATAGTGCCGGTGTAAGGAATCACGCCGGATATTGAGCGCAAAATGGAAGATTTTCCCGCGCCGTTGGCGCCGATGAGTGCGACAATCTCGCCGGCCGCCACATCAAAAGATACGCCATGCACGGCGTTGATGTTGCCGTAGGCGACGTTCAGACTTTTCACGGAAAGCAGCGCGTCGTTTTTGCTCATTGCGCCGCCTCCTCGCCCAGATACGCTTCCAGAACTTTGGGATTGCTTTTTATTTCGGCAGGCAATCCCTGCGCGATGGTCGCGCCGAAATCAAGCACCACCAGGCGTTCGCAAATGCCCATCACCAGCCGCATCTGATGTTCGATAAGAATAATCGTCACACTGAATGTTTTCCTGATCCAGCCGATAAAATCCATCAGCTGTTTTATCTCGTTGGGGTTCATTCCCGCGGCAGGCTCATCAAGCAAAAGCAGTTGGGGATTGGTTGCCAGCGCGCGTGCTATTTCCAGTTTGCGCTGCAGTCCGTAAGATAGATTTTTGGAAAGCTCCGATGCGGCATCGTCGAGTTTAAAAATAGCTAACAGTTCCAGTGCGCGTTCGGTGATTCTTTTTTCTTCGCTGCGGTAGCGCCCGATATGCAAAAGGGCTTCCAGGGGGCTATACAAGGCCTCTCCGAAATAAGCAGTGCGCACGTTGTCCAGCACCGTTAGTTCCTTGAACAGGCGGATATTCTGAAAGGTTCGGGCGATGCCGCGCTTGGTAATCTGATGAGGAGTTTTGCCGACAAGTTCATCTCCGTTGAAGGAAATACTGCCTTCCGTGGCACGATAAACACCGGTTATCAGATTAAAGACGGTTGTTTTTCCCGCGCCGTTAGGACCGATAATTCCCACGAGTTCGCCTTGCGCCAATTGAAAATTGAAATTCGCCACGGCGCATAGACCTTCAAAGCGGTGAGTGATATTTTTCAGCTCAAGCAGAGGCATCAGACGCCTCCTTCTTTTTCTGTTTCCAGAGCTTCGCGGCAAGTAAATCGCGCAATGGGACAAAAAAGCGCGCCTCGCGCATGCCCATGATGCCGCGGGGGCGATATATCATAAGCAATACCAGCATCAGCGGCATGAGCACCATGCGCCAGATACCCAGCGGTCGTAATATTTCCAGTAAAATCGTGTATATAACCGCGCCGATGATCGAACCGGCGATAGACGCTATCCCGCCCAAATAAACCATGATCAAAATGTCGGTGGACTTAATGATATCGAACATGCGCGGGTTGATAAACTGCAGCGCGTGCGCGAAAAGTCCGCCTGCTACTCCCGCAAAAAAAGAGGAAACAACAAAGACGATAATTTTTACCTGCCTTGTATTCACGCTCATCAAATCGCTGGCGATTTCATCTTCGCGGATGGACAAAACGCCGCGGCCGAATTTGGAATAAACAAGATTGCGGATAATCCAGACGGATAAAACCGTCCAGAAAAATACCCAGGGCAATGTGGTCAGTTTGGACATGCCCAAAAACCCTCGCGGCCCGCCGATAGCCTCGATATTTTCAATGCCGGATTTGACAATCATGCAGAAAGCGAGTGTGACAATCGCCAGATAATCGCCGCGTGTTTTAAATGAAGGCACGGCGACAATCAGCCCGACTGCTGCCGCTGCCAGTCCCCCGGCCAAAATTGCCACGGGGAATAAATAATTTAACGATGCGGAAGGAAAAGCATTCACGGTTAAAAGGGAAGCAGTATAAGCGCCAATGGCCATAAAACCGGCATGGCCGATGGAAAACTCTCCCATGTAACCGTTAACCAGATTAAGGCTGACGGTGAGGATTATATTGATGCCCACGTAAATCAAAATAAGCTGCAAATATAAATCGAGAATATCGAAGGCCGCCGCGGCAATAGAAAAGGCAAGCCCCGCAACAAAAAATACCGGCCAGAAAAATTTCTGCATGCTGATGTATTGCCAGCGGGCAAGGATTTTTTTGCCAAAATCGGCCATGGTTATACCTTTTGCGGGGTGGGTTTACCTAAAATCCCGTAGGGGCGGAAAATAAGCAGAATCAAAAGCAGAGTGAAGGCAACAAAGTCGCGGTAGGTGGATGGGAAAAACGCCGCGACCAGAATTTCAACCGCGCCCAGAATGAAACCGCCGATCATCGCGCCACGCACGTTGCCGATGCCACCCACAACGGCGGAGATAAAAGCCTTCCAGCCGACCATGATACCCATATAAGGATCGATTACCGGATAAGCCAGGCCATACATCATTCCCGCCGCGCCGCCCAGGCCCGTGCCGATGGCAAAGGTCAGAGATATAATTTTATTCACTGGCACGCCCATTAGCGGCACAATTGTTTTATCCCAGGAAATGGCGCGCATCGCCATCCCTGCTTTTGTCCGCTAGACGATAAAATCGAGAAGCAGCATCAGCGAGACAGATAAAGCAATAATGATGATTTGCAGCGAAGAGATGGTGACGCTGCCGATCATCCACGTTTTGTCAGTCAGAAGTGGCGGAATGTTTTTAGGATAGGGGCTGAGCGCCAGCGTAAAGTTTTCCAGAAAAAGCCCTACGCCCAGCGCGGTGATAATAGCGGAGACACGCGGCGCGGCGCGCAGCGGTTTATAGGCCATGCGCTCGATTAGAACTCCCAGGCAGGCGACACCGAACATCGTCAGCAGCAGCGTGGGCAAAAAAGGCAGTTGCAGATAAACGGCGATGAGAAAACAGAAAAAAGCGCCGACCATGAATAAATCGCCGTGGGCAAAGTTGATCATGGTCAGAATACCGTAAACCATCGTATAGCCCAGCGCGATCAGTGCATAGATACTGCCCAGTTGCAGGGCGTTGAGAATCTGCTGGAGGATATAGGTCATAGAGTATTTTTATTTTGTTTTGTGAGTCCCCCGGTTTCCCGATTAGGGGATTCAGAAGCGCAAATAATATTTTTCTGTCTTCCTTTTTTTAGCAAGAAATGTATTTTTGCTATGGTTTGGCGTTGGCAAACCAGGTAAATTTACCATCCGTTATTTTCAGGATAACGGCGCTCTTAATCGGGTCGCCGGAGCCTTCTTTAAACTGCATCGTGCCGGTTAC
>JBFYYA010000224.1:0-3628 GCA_041310245.1 Syntrophaceae bacterium
GATGATTTTTCTGATGGTGTAACCGGTTTTGGCTCGGGTACAGGGGGAACTTCCGGCGGATCGTTATCAAGGCATCCCTTCAAACAATTTTCCATGCAGGCCGCGTAATCCTTTCCGGAGCCATGACGCGCGCATTTATTGGCACAATCCGATCCGCAATCAGCCCATGTTTCGGCGCAATACACAAAGGGCATTATCAAAATCGCAACAAACGCCATAAATAATATACCTTTTTTCATTTTATAATCCTCCCTTAAAAGCATCAATGTTCTTATTATCAACTTTTATATTTTACCATTTCTGATCCAATATCTCGGCACGCTTTTTATTGAACTCCGCCTCGTTGATGAGGCCTTCTCTTTTCAATTTATCCAGTTTGCGCAATTTTTCATCGAAATCGTCTTCTTTTACCGCGTTTGTCATAATTATTTGTCCCGCAACATTTTTTTCGAAGTTTTTATCGTAATTCCGGTAATTATATAGGTATATTCCTCCGATCAATAAAACAATAAACACCCAAAAGACCATAAAGACCATTCCTATATAAGCGCCTTCATGCATCAAAACAAAAAACATAATTATTCCCAGCAGCAAAAATGCTGCTACAACAATCATGCCGGCAATAAGCGCTGATTTGGTCGGGCGGACATAAGCTTTCTGCATTATTTTACTCCTGTCAAATCATAATGACTTTTGCTTTTGAGGTATCTGGATATCTCTTCCAATTCCATTTCTTTCCTTTCAAGTTTCCAGAAAACTTTCATCCGGAACTGTCCTTTAGCTTTAAAAGGTTCTTTTAATTCCAATATCATCTCCGCCAGCGTGTAAGGGATGATCACAACATTGCCACGTGTGTAAGGCTGGTCGAACGATATTGAATAAAGCCAATCGGCGCCATGACCCAGAAAAACACACGCAACTGCATATTTGGTAAAATCAATTTCTGGCGCGGTTTTATTAAATGCGCGCCGCCAGAGTTTTGTCCATTCCTCTTTTTTGGTGATAACAGCAATTAATTCTTCTTTCTGGGCGGAGGTTGAACCTTGCCATTCCATCTGGACAATGTTTGCCGCAGTATCACTTTTCTTCTGTATGTCTTGGACGGCAAGGCATGTTTTATTACAGTCTTCGAGGGTATCGAAAGGCACTAATCCGCCGCAGCCTCCCCAAATAAACGACTTACATGTTTTGTTGTCGGCATCATAATAATATTTTTTGAAAAAAGCCTTGCATGGTCCTGTTTCCGGTTTCAGGGAACACTTTTTCGGCAGTACTTCATTAGCGGATAAGCTTTTGTCCCAGGGATTAGAAGTATCTTCTTCCAGCGGTCCGACTGCGGCAGAAACACCTGTCGCGATATCAGCAAAAATATCATTTTTGAAAAAATATTTGCCGGTGTAGTTGATTACCTGGATGAACGCATTTTGATTTCCAAAAAAATCGTACCCCTGCTGGGGATATATTATTTCCAGATCTTTTTCCTCTTTTACGACAAGCGCCGATGTGCTGGCCTTAACAGGAAGATTAAGACAATAAGGTCTTTGATTATACGGCCGTTGTGCCTCCGGATTTTCTTCTTTATAAAGCGCGCTGCTGTAAGGATCGAAGGGGCCGTTACCCGGCGAGCAGAGAGTGGTTGGCGCGATGATAATCAGTTCGATGATCCCCTCTCCACCGAATGTGTTTGTTGTTTTCAGTGGATAATATAGTTCTTTGCTCGGGAAACGATAAGTAACAGGTTCAACAAAGCGCGTCTGTTTGGAAATGATGACATAATCAAGGACAAAATATTTTATTCCCCTTTTTACATAATCATTAACGATGGCTTCTTCTTCGGGATAGTTGTCTTTTACGGGAAGTTTTTTACTTTTAAAGTAATCATTTACCCATTGACGAAAAACGGTAACATCATTTACTTTGATTATCGTTAAATCATGGGCGCCGAGTTTTTTGTTCAGGCGAATCTCAACTCCCTTCATTTTTGCTTGCGGATCGCCGCCTTTCGAATAAAACAATTCCTGATATTTTAAATCGTACTTTTTAATCATGGCCGCGGCATGTTCGAATACACCTCTCGGAGCAAGACTGACTTTGGGCTCGCTCGGAAATGGAATAAACCTGATGATCCCCGTTTTCTTGGTGGCTTTTAAATCTGTCCCTAAAATCAAAACTTCTTCGGAGAGATTGTGCAGAATAATGGCTTTCTGCGCGTCTTCGCTGACCGTAACATCTTCATCGCTGACATAAATTCTTCCCATATCGGCGTATGCCGGTAAGGCAAAGCCAACGATGAGAGAAATAACCACGATTATTTTTCTGATTGTCATTTCACAACTCCACTTGTATTAATTTTTTGCTTTCTGCCGATTATTAAATAAGCAACGGCGCCGATGAATGGCACAAAAATAACCGCCAGCAGCCAGACGATTTTATTGTTGCCCGAAAAATCGCTTCTCAAAATGTCGATAAAAGCCATGACGAAAGGTAAAAATATAAGCAAAAGAAATATCAATACTGCCAGTTCATAGATTCCGATCATTAAAACCTCCTTATTCTATCTGAATATTACGTGAATTATACCATAGCCGGGTATTGGGTTGCTACTTTGATTTGCAAATTGCTGATAAAGTTACTTTTTATCAGATTTATGCTATGATTAACCTATGAAAAGAATATACTTATTTACGCTGTTTTTTATTTTTGTAGTGTGTGTGTCGCCGGTGTTTTCCTTCTCTTCAAAACCGGCAGATGAAACAACTTTTACCGGAAATCTTTTTTATGGCACAATTCCCTCCCTCAAGCAACCCGGCGCCTCCGCCTCTAATCGAGACAAGCAATTAACTAAAATTGGATACTGGCTTAAGTTAGACAAGCCGCTGATTTTTGCCCCCGGTTCAAAATCGCAACGCGTGGTAAATCACATCGAAATTGTTTTTTCAGCTGATATGAAGGAAAATGCCAGGCAATTTATCAACCGTAATGTCGAAGTTAATGGTTCGATGAATTGTGAAATGCATTACACGCCCTGGACAGCAACATGCACGTTGAATGTTACACAAATAAATATATCTGAATAATCATTAACACACTTATCTTATTTTACATTGTCAGAAGCAGACTCGTTGAATGGTAAAATTGGGTCAACAGTTAAATGTCATGATAAAGATTTAACCCACTATTCTTCTCGCATTCATGGAAACATTAAAATTGCTGTTCCTCTACAAGCCGTCGTTAGTTTTGAGGGCAAGTCTTTGTTGCAGCCCTTTATTAATATATTCAACTGTACAGTTGCTGAGTGTCGGCGGTTTCAGCTTTGTGTAATAAATATTTATGGCCACATCGTCCGAGGTGCCAGGTGCCTTAAGCTTGTACCACCGTGCAATACCACCATCATTATCACGGTATATGTTAAAACTATTAGGTGACCCGAATTTTGCCCTTATTGCCGAATTGAATTTCCCAAAAGCCGGTTCTTTATTTGCCCCGCCATCGGCAGCCAGTAACAAAAATTCTCCGCGGCAGAAACTATCGTTTAAAAGCATCATCTTCAACTCGCCAGGTATATCTAGCATCTTCCCTTTATACCAAAGTGTAACAAACCCATTATTATCCTTGAATTCGTTAATAA
>JBFYYA010000225.1:0-3345 GCA_041310245.1 Syntrophaceae bacterium
GTGAGCACCTTCGAGTTTGAACTGAAGTAGGATTTTATTTCGTCGGTTTTATCCGGTTGTCCATTCCCGTAAAGCCGCCATTCGCGTTACTTAACAGAAAAACCAGAACGTGCTGATACCAAATATCTGCCGGAGCTGTAATTATAATAGGCGCGGGCTTCATATTTACCGGGCTGAGGAGTTTTAAAAGTCACCACTCCGCGTTTTTTGGCGGGCAGATATTTATAGTTTCCGGCGCCCGTATCCGGCGAGCCTGCGGGTATTATGCAGATCCAGTCACCGGAGCTACCTGGCGCGTTGTAGAAAAACACCTGAATCGTGTCACCGTAATTATAAGCATTCTTATCTGTTTCAACAAATGGTTTGCCTTGGGCCACTGTGCCTTGCTCCTGAAAGCTTCGGGTCCCCAGCGTTGAAACACCCGAACTGCAAAAATAAACAATTAACACCAATAACAGAAAGCCGAGAACCGGCGCGCCAATTTTTACCAAGGGAAAACTTTTCTTTGAACTTGCATTATTTATCTTATTTATCCCTGTGTTTTGTTGCGGCTTTAATATGGCTGTTTTAAAGTTCCAGCTCTGCTCAGCGGCAATCGCTTTTATCACAGCTCGCAGCTTACCGTATTCAAATCCGTATTTGCCTCCAAGCAGAAGATGTCCATGGACTTTTTTGCCTACCTCGATTCCCTTTTGAACTTTTTTCTCGGAAAAAACGCCTACCGTCATTCCCGCGGAGCTCTCCACCATCTTCTCCCAAAAAGTCAGTTGGTTCTTTTC
Organism: Syntrophaceae bacterium; assembly: GCA_041310245.1. GTDB lineage: Bacteria > Desulfobacterota > Syntrophia > Syntrophales > Smithellaceae > UBA4810. The sequence goes on from JBFYYA010000225.1 coordinate 780, forward strand.
CGGATCCAGCTGCGCCACGGCTTCATATTTTATCTTTACCTTTTGAACAGGTGATTGCGCTCCCGTTTCTGAAGAAAACTCAAACCGCCCGGGGGCTACCTCACGCACTGAAAGAAATTCGTTGGCCAAATTCAAAATCTGCGTGGAAAATGGTGAAATATCCGTGTTTATTTGTTGTTTTTTATCTCCAAAAGAATTCCCGCAATGCGTGCAGAAGGCGGCATCGAGTTTCACGTCTTTACCGCAGGCCGGACACTGTTTCAGGTTAGCCCGCTTTTCGACATAGGGCTTTCCGCAATTTGTGCAGAATGTGTCTCCCATCTCCATATTTTCCCCGCAAGCGGGACATTTTTTTACTTTATCCACCATTTGAGCCACCTTAATCTCATTTGATTTTCTTTAAGCTGTTATAATTTACTATTACGCTGCTGTTCATTGCGAGGTTCAATCCCGTGTTGAGCACGCACAGCCCCAGCACAATCACGGGAACGCGCCCAGTGCTGATTGTCAAAAACTGCGTCAGAAACAACAGCGCGCCCCATGTAATGACATAAGGCAATGTGTAGTTCATCATAATGCCCCGATCGGATTTTTTCACACGCACCGTCCGGCCGTAAAAATAACCGCCGACAATCCCTACGGCAAAAATCAGCAGCCAGATCCATTTCCCCAGCGGATTGTGGGACAACGCGGTGAACACAACCAATGCGATAACGGCAACTATTTGGCCAAAAAGAATCCATTTCGGTTTGACGAACTTGGCCTTTCGCCAGGTCAAAAGCATCAACACCACGCCCAGCGCGAAAAGGACGAGGAAAAGATAGGATATGATTTTCAAAAAAACAGCCAGCATCGTCATTTATCCTTTCATGTGATGCAGTTTAGCAAGTTGCGCTCCGAGCATGTTGGCCACATCGTCTTTGGACATGTTGAGCTGGCTTCGCAATAACGCTTCGGCTTTTGCCGGAGCCAAGCCACTGGTTTCCACCTGTTTGAGAATGTCCACCGCCTTCGTCAGGCGCGGGTCCACTGCGGCTTCAATGCCCTGGCTTTGAAGCGCGCTTGCCCTGGTGGTAATCAGATTATCGTATTGTTTGGTCGTCTGCCTCATGCCGTCGGAAATGAGCGCTTCGGCTTTGCCGGGATCAACTTTGGCGATATTTTCCGCCTGTTGGTAAAGATGCGTGGACTTGTAGGAAGCCACCATTCCCGCCTGATCAGGATCCGTAAACCGGCCGCCGGATTTCTGCAGAATCACCTCTAAATCCTGTTTAGAGGCGCCGTAGGATTCCGCTCCTACACGGTGCCCCGCCACGTGGTCCATATCATGGGCCAACTTATCGGCCCGGGACTGGAAGGCTTCAAACTTTTTAGGGTCGGTCGGAATCGGCTCGCCTGTTACCTTGCTGTAAAGTTCCCGGTTATATATTTGCTGGGCGTCTTTGACGGGGACATCTTTGGTAAGGACATCTCCCGGTTCGACCTTAACAAACTTGCCGGGGTTTTTTGGATCGGGCACAATCTCACCGGGCTTTGCCTTTACTTTTACTGTAAAATCAAGATCGTTACCTATTTTCGGTTTGGCGGCAGGATTCGTGGGCTTGACGATTTCCACATCTTTGGGATCCAGTCCGTAGCGTTGAGCGATTTTTTCCTTTACCACCTTGTCCACGTCATCCGTGATGAGTTCTTTCATCTGCCGATTATAGGCAAGCTTTACGGAATCATCACCCTTATTTAGCGCCCCGATGGCGTGCTTGTCTTTTTGGCACTCCACCAGCGCTTTCTTGATTTCACCGGCATCGCCGCTCTTTAACGCCTCCGCCAATTTATCCGCTTTCTGCTGGCCCGCCAGGCGGCCCGCTTCCCAGGCCTGCACTCGGGCCGGGTCATCGATCTTGGCGGTGATGTGCGCTGTGTCCGCTGCCGTGTCCGTCGCCTTTGCGGCTTTTGCCGCATCCGATGCCGCGTCCGCTGTCTTGGCTGCATCGAGACCTGCTTCAATTCCCTTTGCGGCTTTGGCCGCGTCGGTTGCAGTTTCTGCTCCTTTAATTACCCTGACCCCGTCGATTCCGACTTCCATTCCCTTTACCGCAACCTTGGTTCCCCCCGATGCAAAATTAAGAGTTGCATCTATGGCTCCATATAAAGCGCGGCAGACACGCTCTCCCACCGGCACGTTCGGGTCGAGCGCCTTTCGCCAGTTATCTACGCCGACCACGGCTTCGGCAAAACCGACCGGGTCGGAGGCGATGGCTACCGCCACTTGTCCTGCAACTCCCACAACTTTTATAACGGCTCTCCCGGCACTTTTTACGGTATTACCTACCTTAACTGAAGAATCCACGGGATGAAGAATGAGCTCTTTGGCCGTATCAACGGCCGCCTGACCGACGGCTTTCCAGTTGTCACCATTCGTCAAATCAGAGAATGTGTCTCCGGCTGCCGTAATCAATGCCCCGGTTGTGTCTCTCACCTCGCGTGCGGCGGCAAGCGCCATGTTCTTCAGCTCTCCGGGAAGCGCGTCTAAATCTCTGTTTAAGCCTTCGACACAATTATTCCATGT
>JBFYYA010000226.1:0-3371 GCA_041310245.1 Syntrophaceae bacterium
TTGAAAGTTAATCTTTCATTGACACACAAAGCCGTCTGTCTTAATATTCAACCGTGTAAGACACTTTTTTGTTTCCGGCGTATAGGCAACCCATCTATGGATAGTCCCACAGGCGAAATCAAAGAAATGGAATGCCGCGAGGAATTTGTTACCGTTGATGATGCCGTGCGGCTCAAGGTAATGGTTTTTAAACAAACCGCCTCGCAGGGCAAGTCACCGGTTCTTTTTGTAGCGGGCTGGGTTTCCGCATTTTCCGGCTGGGCTTCTTTTATCCGGGCACTGGCCGCCGAACGCGATGTCTATTATCTGGAAACAAGGGAAAAATCCTCGGCTATAATTGACCCAAATGCCTCTCTGACCGATGACGATTTCAGCATTTATCAAAACGCGGCGGATATCATTAAGGTCTGTGAACACTTCAAGATAAACAATCCGCAAACGCTGGCCTGCGGCAGCTCGCTGGGCGCGACATCGCTTTTGGAAGCGCTCAAAAATGGCAAGCTCAAAGTCGGTGGCGCGTTTCTGGTAGGGCCCAATAGTGAATTCACCGCGTCACGCTTTCTTTTGTGGATTTTATATTTGCACGTCAGCTTCTACAAGCCCTTCACCTACTTTTTGGTTTGGTATTTGCGCCACTTTCGCGTGGATGCCAAAACGGAGCCCGAGCAGTTAAAGCGCTATAAAGCAATGCTCAATGATGTTGAACCAAAGCGGCTGAAACACTCCGCGCGATCGGTCATTTTGGGAGAATACCGGGTGTGGAACGATTTGGAAACAATACAAATCCCTGTTGCTGTTGCCTACGCGCCTACTGACAAACTGCACAATCTGAATAATCTTTTAACGATTGCCCAGCGTCTTCCGCACGGCAAATTGACCCCCTGCCCGTCAAACCTATATATGCACACAGAAAAACTGCTTGTGGATATCAACGCCTTTGAGCGGGATATCCGGGACTGAACCCGCGGGCATCCTCTCTTCTGCGCGATAGGCGCCTACGGAAAACAGCTTATGTAATTTCTTCGATACCGAGCGGATACTTAGACATAACCTCGCAGCCGTCTTTGAGAATAACAATATCATTTTCGTAGCGAAAACCGATATTCTCATCCGGCGCGGCATACTGCATGGCGCAGACCACCACTTCATTTTCCTGATAAATGTGGTCCTGGTCTGTCCAATAGGGAAGATCCGGGTTGACAACCGCGCCAATGCGCCATTCGTCTCCAAAAAGTCCGATACCATGCTCGCACGCGGGCTGAATAAAGTCGCCACATCCACGCGACTCGGCGTAGTCCATCATAATCGCGGCAAGCGTTCCGGGAGTGGTGCCGGCCCGGTAATTATCAAGCACTTTCTGAATAATCGCGACAAAATTATCCGCGTGCCAGCGCTGACGCTTTGTTGCCGGCCCGATCAGATAATTGTGCGAATGATCTCCCAGCGCGAGTTTAAACATCGCGTGAAAATCCAGCATCAGCGGCTCGCCCGCTTTTATTTCTTTCGTGGTCGGAGGAGTACACGCCCCCAGTCCTGTGCGGTATCCGCTGGAAATTTCATTCAGTCCAGCAAAATTCCATTCTGAAACGCTTCCCGCTTTGCGCATCGCCAGCGCGGCAATCCCGGCAATGACTGTTTCCGTCATTCCTTTGTAGCCGCCGTTTTCCAGAGCCGCGCGCGCCGCTTTATGGCCTTCATCAACAATAAGCGACGCGGTGCGAAAACGCTCAATTGTTCCTTTGTCTTTTATCAGAGAAAGCGCGTCAATAATATCGTGGGCGTTTATCCATTCAAAACCGGGAAGAGCGTCTTTAAAATTGGTGTATTCCCAATGCGTTAGATTTCCCTCTGCTGTATACGCGGAAATCCCGTCCTCATAACCGATGCGCCCTTTATTGATTCCTATCTCATCTTTTATATAATCAGTGATGGCGGAGACCTGATCCATGCCGCCCATCGGCCCGTAGGCGCGGACATGATCACCGTCCAGCCACGTCTCGTCTCCTATGCGCAGCGCGTCCACCACAAAAGTAAAATAGGTCGGCTGTCCTTCGGGCGGAATAAGGATATAACTTCTCCACGGGCAAAACGTATCAATGACAAAGCTCATGGTGCGAATGCGCGAACCTAGATACACGTCAATGCCGCGCTTGTGCATTTCGGCCTGTATAGCCTTAACACGTCCGGGGTTATCGATGTAATATTTGTCTTTCGGATCAAATTTTCTGGGCATATTTAGTCTCCCTTAATAATTGGTTGGTATTTTTGCTAAAACTTTATTCAGGCGGTCGGAAACCGCCGCGAGTTTGAGCGCTTTGGCCAGGTTGCCTTTGAGCTTGAGCTTCCCCGTCATCAGCGCTTTCTGCGCGCCCAGCTCCGCGCGGGAAATTCTGGCAAATGTTTCGTAATTGCCGGTGATGAGAAATTCCGCCTTGGGCGGCTCGCCCGTGCCTGTTTCCACGCGGGTTACTTTCCCTTCTTTGCATTCGACAAATAAAAACATTTCCGCGCCGCTGGGACAGTTTTTATAAATGTTGGACATAGACGTGGTTACATTGTTCATTTTTTCCGGTGTGAGTTCTGACTGAAGCCTATTGAGCGCTTCATCACGCCATGCCGGGCTCAGGTACGCGTGTTGTTCGGACATGTTATTTTCCTCCTGGCTGATAAGTTATCATATTTTCTTACCGCAAGCATAGGTTAATGCTTCGCGATATGTCAATGAATTTATATCCTTATTGCTGAATACCTGATTTAGCAGCTAATATTCAGATTTATTTACGATAAGCAGCGCAATGAGGAGATATTGAACTAAAATATTGGTGGCAATCTTTCATTGACTCTCAAAACCGTGTGTCTTAAAATCAGCTTGTTGAAAAAGGTCCATGGAAAAATGAACGGAAAGCATAAAAACCCATGAAATATGTCGGGCAGGATTCTAAAGAAAAAATTGTACAGCGCTTCGCCCAATATGTCAGCCCGGGCAAGGTGGAAACTTTCCAGGCCTATGACATGCAGTTTGTTTTCGGACGGCGCGAAGGGCCTTATATATGGGACGCCCAAACCGGCAAACGTCTGATTAATTGCCACTGTAACGGCGGCGTTTTTAATCTCGGCCACCGCAACCCGAAAATTATTCAGGCGCTCAAAGATTCGCTCGATGAATTGGACATCGGCAATCATCACCTGATCAGCGAGCAGCGCGCGCTGTTAGCCGAGAAACTCGCGCGACTGATGCCGGGCGATATCAACGGCACAGTTTTCGGCGTGGGCGGAGGCGAGGCGATTGATTTGGCCATTAAACTTGCGCGCGGTTATACCGGCAAATTCAACATCATCTCCGCGCGGGGCGGCTATCACGGGCATACGGG
>JBFYYA010000227.1:0-2862 GCA_041310245.1 Syntrophaceae bacterium
TTAACCATCAAATCGGCGTTTTGGCGCGTGCCTTCCAGTATTTCTTCCAGGCTTAATGGTTTTTCCACGAGGCCGTGGCCGAAATTATCCACGGAGCAGGCGCTGGCATACGGCAGCTCCAGTTCCATGGCGATGACGGCTTCATTAGCCATCGTCATGCCGACGATATCGGCAAAATTTGCCATCATTCGGATTTCCGCTTTTGTTTCCAGTCGCGGCCCCTGTGTCTGCCAGTAAGTCGCTTTTTCCACGGCAGGTAGCGAACAACGTTTTGCCGCGTTAATCAATTTTTGGCGTATTTCTTCGTTTAAGCTCGGCGTTATGTGCACAACACTATCCTGGAAAATAGTCGGCGTGGCGGTAAGCGTCACAAAATCATCAGGGATAACAATTGTCCCGGGAGGCAGTTCTTTTTTCAGGGAACCAGTTGAATTAATTCCTATTATTTCCCTGACGCCGATTTCCTTCAGCGCCTTTAAATTGGCGCGATGATTTATCATATGAGGCAGTATGTGATGATGGGGATCATCGCCGTGACGCAAAATCAGAGCGATTCCTTCATACAAGTAAACGGCGGCCCGGCCGAATTCATTATCCAGCATTTTGGGCTTTGCTTCTTTTAAAAAAGTGCTTCTTTCCATTACCAATGTTGTGGAAATAACGCCGACTAAACCCATATAACCTCCCTTAATTACTGCATTCATAGCAGATTAACGTTGTTCAGTCAAAAAATTGATCGGCTAAAATTCCGGGGCAAATAGAATTTGACTTTTCAAGCCGTATTATGACATAAAAGCCCTCGATTAAAATCAGGGAGGGAGTAAATCAGTGGGCAGTGAATTTTTGAAAACAGCCACCGATGATAACTTCGAGAGTGAAGTTTTAAAAAGCGAAAAACCTGTGCTGATTGATTTTTGGGCGCCGTGGTGCGGTCCGTGTAAGGCAATCGGGCCAGTTATTGAAGAATTGGCCGGCGAACTGAAAGACAGCGTTAAAGTCATGAAAATGAATGTCGATGATAATCAGAAAACAGCCGTAAATTTTGGTGTGCGCAGCATACCCACCATAATTCTTTTTAAAGACGGAAAAGTTGTGGACAGTATTATCGGACTTGTCGCTAAAGAAAAAATATTGGAACTGGTGAAGAAGGGTTAAAAAACCGTTAACTTAAATTTAAGGGATAGAAGGAAGCAAATGAGTTTAAAAATATTGAATAAAAAATCACCTTTCAAATTAATTGTCACCGCCCTGCTGCTGCTGGTTTTTTTGAGCGGCTGCCAGATTTCCTTTTCCAATCTGTTCGGCGGCAGCCGGCCGAGATTCGCCTCCAACCCGGAAGGGCTTTACGCCAACGGCGCGCATGAGTTCAGCAAAAAGAAATATGAAAAATCCCGGCAGTATTTTACGCGCGTCAAAGAGGAATACCCGTTGCATGAACTGGCGGTTATGGCCAGAATAGGCGTTGCCGATTCTTATTTCAGTCAAAAGAAATATGCCGAAGCGGAAAATGAATACAGTGACTTTCTTATTTTTCACCCCACAAATGAAAATGTGCCGTATGTTATTTATCAGTTGGGAATGTCCCACTACAACCAGATGGAATCTATTGACCGAGATCAATCGTCGACAGTCAGGGCCAGGCGGGAGTTTGAAAAACTTGTGTCGCGCTATCCGGAAAGCAAATTCTCCATTATGGCCGAAGAAAAAATCAGGGACTGCAAACAAAAAATGGCGGAACATGAATTCTACGTGGGGCAGTTTTATTTAAAACAGAAAAAGTATCAGGCCGCGCTGGCGCGCTTTGAAACGATTGAACGTGAATACGCGAATATCGGCTTTGATTACAAAGTTAAATATTTTATTAATGAAGCAAAAGAAAAAATCGCCGAAGAAGAAAGAATAAAGAAGGCGAAGCAGGAAAAGATAAATAAGAAAAATCAGGAAAAAGCCAAATCCGCGAAGATGTAAATGCGCGCTTCCGGTTATGGTATGAGTTAATTTTTCGCCCGCTAGTTAACCAAGTTTTAACATTTTGATGATTTTCTGCCGCTCTTTTTCCGGATTGGCGGAAGTATCAATTTTAAAGTGAAATTCATCTGAGAATTCGTCAATCGTTTCAAAATCCGCTTTCTGTTCGTGAAATATTTCCCAGCGTCCGTCGGATATACTGTTGTTTTCCGTTATTCTTTTGTCCAACCTTTTTTTGGTTACATCATCAGGGCAATGACATTCGATTATGTAAAACGGCACTCCTAAATTTTTTGCCAGCGCGTAAGCCTTCTGTCTTTCGGTTCGCTTTTTAAAAGACGCGTCAATAATCACCGGTTTTCCCTGTTTGATATACTCGGCGGTAAGCTCGTAAATTTTTTCATAAGTTTGGCGGGAAGCCTCATCGGAATAAATGCCCTGACCGAAACCTTCACGGCGCTGTTGTGTCGGGTCGATATTGAGCATTTCCTTGCGTAGTGAATCGGTGCGGATAACTTCGGCGCCAAGGATTTTGGATAAAGTGCGCGCCTGATAGCTTTTTCCCGAACCCATCAGTCCCGCGGTCAGAATTAAAGCCGGTTTTTCCAGCCGCGCGGCATAATTACAGGAAAGCTCAAAATACTTTGCCGCCGTTTTTGCGATATCCCGTCTTTCATTTTCCGGCATTTCTTTTTGGTCCAGGCGAAAACTTATAACTTTCCCGCGCACGTAAGCGTAGTAACAGCGGTAAAAATCAAGCAGCCTGAGCAAATCGCTGTCGCCGGAATATTTGAGATACGAGCGCGCAAAGGATTCCGCGTATGAAGGGTAGCCGTTGAAATCAAGGTCCATCGTGAAAAAAGCGACTTCCGCGGCCACGTCAGAACAGCGGAA
>JBFYYA010000228.1:0-7836 GCA_041310245.1 Syntrophaceae bacterium
CATCCGCATACCTTCCGGCATTCCTTTGCCTCACATCTGCTGGAAGGCGGCGCGGATTTACGCACCGTGCAGGTAATGCTGGGGCACGCGGATATTTCCACAACGCAGATTTACACGAATATAACGAGCGACCGGTTAAAAGAAATTCATCAGAAATATCACCCTCGGGGATAATAATATTCGCGGTAAATAAATAAGCGCAGAGAGCTAAATGACGATCAGACGTAAAAATATTGAACCGGTGAAAAAGAAAAAGCCTTTAGGGAAAATATTTCTTATCGCGCTCGCCGTAATTTTGATTGGCGGGCTGTTATATTTAATTTTTCCGCAGGCTTTCAGCTCTGCCGCTTTTTTCAGCACGCGGGTGAAAAACACTTTTTCTCATTATTTATTGAAGCAAACGCCCATATTCTATTATTTGAACGTTGAAAAAAACGGGCAGTTTCTGCGCGTGTGGACGCATGAGATGCTGGAAGTCACTTACCGCGATGAATTCGGCATTATATCCGTGGGTAGTGACGATTTAACAGGTAAGCGCATATCGGTGCGTGTCGAAGAATTGGGAAAAGGCGGAAATGACATGCGTGTATTATTGCGCGGGATTGATCTGGTTAATAAAATTATGGCTGGCGGCTCCACACCAAAAAACGCCTCGGAAATAACTGATTATAAAATCCGCGTTTATTATCTGGAGAAAGAAATAGGCGTTGTGCCGATGAAGGTGGTCATTACGCCGCAGGACTGGCTGAGATCAGCCCAAGAATCCGGAAGTGTTGCTGAACAAATAAACTATCTGCGGAAAGCCATTGCGGCTAATAAAGATGATATCGGCTTGCGCAAGATTTTGGCGGGAATTTATTTTCGTCAGGAAAGAATCGATGAAGCCATAACCCTGTATAAGAATATTTTGTCGATTAAACCTGATGATGCCGGAGCGCTGGAGGAACTGGCGAAATGTTATATTAAAAAGCATGATTATGACAACGCGATAGATGTTTCCAAAAAACTGGCCAAGCTAAATCCGCGCGAGGCGCAGGCTTACACTAATCTTGGCATTGCTCTGGCCGAAAAAGGATTATGGCGGCAGGCGATAGAGAATTACCGTGAATTGATAAAACTTGAACCGGATAATTTCGCGGCTCGGTATAAATTAGGGGAAGCATTAGAAAGAGAAAAGATGACCGGCGAGGCGATTGAGCAGTATAAATATATCGCCCAGCGTTCCCCGGACAAAGATTTGGCGCTATTGGCGTTGGGCGACGCGTATTTAAGAGAAAAAAAATATGATGACGCGATTAAAAATTACACCGAGCTTTTAAAAAGCAATCCGCAAATGGCCGCCGCTTACGCTAATCTCGCTTCCGCCTATGCCGGCGTCGGTAAATCAAAAGAAGAGATGGAAAATCTCATAAAAGCCGTCACGCTTGCCCCTAACGAGCCGGTTGTCCGTTTTAATTTAGGCGTGGCTTATGAAAAGAGAAAAATGGACGAGCCCGCGATACAGGAATACGAGCAGGTTTTGAAAATTAATCCGCAGGACACGGACGCCATGGAAAGACTTGCTGATCTTTATTTAAAAGGAAAAAAATACGCGAAGGCGATAACATATCTGGAGAAATTAACAGAGAAATTTACGCAAAAAGCGGAGTATTTTGTAAGCCTTGGTTTTGCTTACGGCGAGCTGAAAAAATATTCCTCTTCAGCGCAAAATTATGAAAAGGCGCTGAAGTTGGGCGCGAAACATCCGACGCTGAATTACAATCTGGCTTATACTTATAATCAGCTGGGGCGGGAAAAAGAAGCGGTAGCGCTGTATGAGAAAGTATCGCCGCCAACCAAAGAAACTTTAAGCTATGTCGGCAATTACTATCTCAAAATAAAAAATTATAAAAAAGCGCTTGGCTGTTTTCAGAACATTGTAAAACTCGCGCCGAAAGAATCATCATCTTACTCAAGCCTCGGTTACGCTTACGCGGCTTCCGGAAATCTGGATAAAGCGATTGAAAATTATATGATAGCGTTGAAGCATGACCGCGAAGACAGCGAGGCACACGCGAACCTGGGCGAGGCTTATGAAAAAAAAGGACTTTACGAAGAGGCGCTGAAAGCTTATACAACCGCCTACGAGCTTAATCCCGATTCGCCAAAAGCGGCAAGGGGAATTCCCCGCATCAGGATTTTGTTCTTAAAGCAAAAGGCGCAAACACAGGACAAGGAGTAGCAAAGATGCGAAAAATCAAGCTGGGAGATTTTTTTATCGGAGATAAAACCGGATTTGTTTTGATCGCCGGGCCGTGCGTGCTGGAGAGTGAAGCAGCCGCTATGGATATAGCCAAATATCTTAAAGAACTCACGGCTAAGCTCGACATTCCTTTTATTTTCAAAGCCTCCTACGATAAAGCTAACCGCACTTCAGTTAAGTCCTACCGCGGCCCCGGACTTAAAGACGGTTTGGCAATGCTGAAAAATATTCAAGATAAATTAAAAATTCCCGTTCTTTCCGACGTGCACCGCTTTGAAGAAATAGCTCCCGCCGCGGAAGTTCTTGATGTTTTACAGGTCCCCGCTTTTTTATGCCGTCAGACTGATTTTGTAACCGAAATAGCGAAAAGGGCACGGATAATAAATGTTAAAAAAGGACAATTTCTCGCGCCGTGGGATATGGCCAACATTATCGAGAAAGTAAAAGCCGCCGGTAATGAGAATATTATGATTACCGAACGCGGAGCTTCTTTCGGTTATAATAATCTTGTTTTTGACGTGCGCGGCTTGCCAATTATGAGAAACATGGGATATCCGGTTATTTTCGACGCGACTCATTCCGTTCAGCTTCCGGGAGGCGAAGGAACTTCATCAGGAGGCCAGCGCGACATGGTGCCGTATCTGGCGCGGGCGGCGGTAGCCGCGGGCGTGGACGGAATATTTTTTGAAGTTTACCCGGATCCGGAAAAAGCTTTGTGCGACGGCGCCAACTCGCTCTATCTTAATTCGCTGGAAGAATTACTGACGGTTCTGAAACAAATTGATACTCTAGTTAAGGGAAAATAAAATAATGAAGAAAAGCCTAAAAGATAAACTGCGGAAAATTAAAATGCTTATTTTGGATGTGGACGGCGTGATGACGGACGGGCGCATCATTATGGATGATAAGGGACGCGAGCTGAAAAATTTTGATGTTCGTGACGGACATGGAATCAAGCTGCTCCAGCGTTACGGAATCAGCGCCGCGATATTGACCGGGCGCAAATCGAAAGTTGTGGAATACAGAGCCAAAGATTTGGAGATAAAAGAGGTTCATCAGAAGGCATTCAACAAAGAAGAAGTATTGGAAAAAATTCTGCAAAAGCACAAATTACAATCTGAAGACGTGGCTTATATGGGAGATGATATAGTTGATATACCTGTTATGAGAAGAGTCGGTTTTTCCGCGGCAGTGGCGGATTCCATGGAAATAGTAAAAAAATCAGCCAATTACGTTACAAAAAACAGAGGTGGAAAAGGAGCGGTCAGAGAAATTTGTGAAATGATTTTGCAGGCACAAGATAAATGGCCGAAAGTCGCCGAAAGATATGAATTTGGTCATAAAATAAAAAAAATTAACAATAGCTAACCATCTTATAACATAGCAGTATTTCTTTATATCTTTCTTGTTTACCCTAATGTCTTTACATGATCATGGCGCAATGGTATAAATGATGCTTGTGGCGCTGCACAAAATATAAAACGTGACAATGGTGAAAATGAAATTAACAAAAAAAACAAAGATAATCGCGATAGTCGTTGCTTTATTTGCATTGGTTATTGTTATCGCGTTAGTCAGTATGAACAGATTAAAATCGAAGAACCTTTTAAAAGTAATGCCCGAACAGGTTGATTTGGAGATTCAAGGATTTGTGTTTACTGAAGTGGGGGAATCCGGTTCCCGCTGGGAAGTTAAGGCGGAAAAAGCCACGTATGAAAGAAAAGAAAATCTGGCGGTATTTGATAAAGTTCGGATAAAACTCAATACGGCTGAAGGCAAAGTTTATAATATGACCGCCGATAAAGGCCGGATGGAAACGGAAAAAAAAGATATTGAGATAAACGGCAACGTTATCATTACTTCAAGCGCGGGAGAAAAATTTACCACCGATTATCTTAATTACAGCGATGAACAAAAAAAGTTTTATACTGACGCTCCGGTTACAATGGAAAGTGATCGCATAGCAATTAAAGGCAAGGGGCTGACTCTTTTTATTAAGAGCGGAGAATTGAATCTCAATTCCATGGTGAAAGCGAAAATAAAATAAAAGGGGGGAAAGATGATTTATAGAAAATTATTCTGGTTAGTTTTAGCCATCATATTAATGATTCCCGGTTATCTTTTAGCCGAAGAAAGCATTCTGAATAAAGAGGAACTAGTTAACAAAAATGAACCTATAGAAATAAATTCCGACCGCATGGACGCGTATAGCGAAGAAAAAATGGTCACGTTCAGCGGCAACGCCGTTGTGAAACAGGGCGATAAAATTCTAAAAGCCGATGAACTAAAAATACATTACATAGATGAACCTAAGGCGCAAATAAAAAAGAAAAGCAAGACGTCTTTTGAAACCGGAAATCTTATGGAAAAGATAACGGCAACGGGAAATGTCACTTCAACCCAGGGCGAGAGACTGGTAACCGGTGATGAAGCCACCTATTATCATGAAAGCGGGCAAGTTATTATTACCGGAAATGTCGTAATGCGCGAAGGAAACAATGTTATTACGGGATGCAAGGCGACAATCTATTTAAACGAAAACAGGGGAAAGCTGGAAGAATGCGAGCCCGGGAAAAATCAAAGAGTGCATCTCAAAATATATCCGCAGGAAATAAAGAAAGAGGAAATAAACTAGAAAGAATCAGGCATTGTAAATTATGAGCGAATTAACGGCAAAAGGTCTGACTAAAATTTACCATAAGCGGAAAGTTGTCAATCAGGTTGATTTATCCATATCGCCCGGAGAAGTTGTAGGACTTTTGGGCCCCAATGGCGCCGGTAAAACAACCACCTTTTATATGATTGTCGGGCTGATCAGGCCGGATGAAGGTTCAATCTTTCTCAATGACGAAGACATCAGCACTCATCCGATGTATCAGAGAGCCAGAAAAGGCCTGAATTATCTGCCGCAGGAGCCTTCTGTTTTCCGCAAACTTACCGTGGAAGATAACATCATGGCCATATTGGAAACGCTTGATATTCCCGAAGAAGAAAGAAAAGAAAGACTGCACGAACTTCTGGGAGAACTGGATCTCACCTCGCTGGCAAAAAATTATGCTTATTCACTTTCCGGCGGTGAAAGAAGGCGCGTGGAAATTACGCGCGCTTTGGTAACTTCTCCGAAATACATTCTGCTGGACGAACCGTTTGCCGGCATTGATCCGCTCGCGGTAGCCGATATCCAGAAGATAATAGGAAAACTCAAAGATAAGGGTATCGGCATAATTGTTTCTGACCATAATGTTAGGGAAACATTATCGTGCTGTGACCGCGCTTATATAGTCAATGAAGGCAAGATACTTGTTGAAGGCTGCCCCGCCGAAATCTCAAAAAGCAAACTTGCCCGTAAGTTTTATTTTGGTGAAAATTTCAATTTATAAAAATCCTTAAGGCATAATTAATTGTTATGGCGTTTGAATTAAAACAGAATCTGAAATTATCGCAGCAATTGATTATGACGCCGCAACTGCAGCAGGCCATTAAGCTGCTGCAATTATCCCGCCTGGAACTTGTCGAAACAATAAATCAGGAAATGGAAGAAAACCCTTTGCTGGAAGAGATTTCCACGGATGAAATCAGCAGTGAAGAGGTTAGCGCCGAAACCGAAGAAAACATGCAGCCGGTGGAAAGCGCCGATGTAAAGCCGCTGGAGAAAACGGAAGAAATAACCGGCGAAGGTGACGGACGCGAGGAATTTGACTGGAACAACTATCTGGAAGATTATGGTCCCGTGGGCGTAACCTACGGACGTCAGGATGCCGAAGCGCCAGCGTGGGATAATATGATAAGCGAGGGTGAATCGCTTACGCAATATTTGATGTGGCAAATGAAGCTTTCGCCCATGAGTGAAGACGAACTGAAAGTGGGGACACAGATAATAGGCAATCTGGATCAGAATGGTTATTTGCGCGCCACACTCGACGAGATAGCTTCTCTGGAGAATGTCGAAGTGGGATTCGCGGAAAATGTTTTAAAAAAAGTTCAGGAATTTGATCCTCCCGGTATTGCCGCCCGCGATCTTCAGGAATGCCTGCTCATCCAGGCGCGCATGATGGGCGTAAAAAGAAATCCTATCGTGGAAGAAATTATCAGCAATCACCTCAAGGATTTGGAGTTAAAGAATTATCAGCATATCGCCCGCAAGTTAAAAATATCTCTACGCGAAGCGGAAAAGGCCGTTTTGCTAATCAGCAGCATGGATCCCAAACCGGGCAGCATTTACGCCGAGGAAAGAACCCAGGCGATTATTCCTGATGTTTATGTCGTTAAATCCGGTGACGAATATAAGATAATCGTGAACGACGACGGGTTGCCGCGCTTGAGGATTAGCAATTTTTACCGGGAGATTATGGGAGGTCTCGGTTCGCATAACAATAACGAGCAGGAAAACGGAAAAAAATATATCCGGGAAAAAGTGCAGGCGGCAACATGGCTGATTAAAAGCATTCAGCAGAGGCAAAAGACAATTTACAGGGTAACAGAGAGCATCGTCAAGTATCAGAAGAATTTTTTTGATAAAGGCATAAAGCATCTGAAGCCGCTGGTTTTGCGCGATATTGCCGCGGATGTGGAAATGCATGAATCAACAATCAGCCGCGTGGTTAACAACAAATACATGCACACGCCAAGAGGAATTTTTGAACTCAAGTATTTCTTCGGCAGCTCCATTCAAAGAGTATCCGGCGAAACCATCGCTTCTAAAAGCGTGAAGGAAGAAATCAGGAAAATTATCAGCGAGGAACAGCAAAAAAAGCCATACAGCGATTGCGATATAGTGGATCTGTTAAAAGACAGGGGTATTGACATTGCCCGCCGCACAGTGGCAAAATACAGGGAAATGATGGGTATTTTGCCGTCTTCAAAAAGAAAAAAATATTTTTAAACGCGGATTATCTTTAAATAGGTTACAATAAAAAAGGTGAAAAACTGGTTGACTTTTAGCTTTCATATCACTATATGACTTGCCTTTGCGGACAATAGCCGGCTAATTGCTGACGGGACTTAGTCCGAAAGGCAGGCAGAATAGGGAGGGAAAAATGAAGATTTCTGTGACTTTCAGAAATACTGAAGGTGAAAAAGGACAAAGAGATTACGCGGAAGAGAAAATCAATAAATTAGATAAGTATCTAGATACCCCTGCGCAAGCCCATGTTGTTCTTTCCGTGGAAAAATTCAGAAACCTGGTGGAAATAAATATCAGCGCCAACGGATGGAATCTTAACGCCAAAGAAAAAGATAAGGACATGCGTCTGGCCATTGATAAATGCGTGGATAAAATTGAAAAACAGATTAAAAAGCAAAAAGAAAAAATTCGTGAAAGAAAGCCCGTGAGCATCAGGCATGGCAGACGAAAAAATGAAGACGCGTCTCAAATGGAAGAATCGGCAAGCAGGGTGGCGGAAACGCGTAAAATAATATTAAAACCGATGTCGGTTGATGAAGCAGTGATGGAGATAGAAGAAACAAAAGCCGGATTTATAATTTATCGTGATTCATCATCCGAGAACGTGAGCGTGGTTTACCGCCGCGATGACGGCAACTACACCGTAATAGAAACAAACAGCTAAGATAAGCGTTTTGCTTATTTTACAAAG
>JBFYYA010000229.1:0-3232 GCA_041310245.1 Syntrophaceae bacterium
AGAGGGGATGTAATAGGTTATGTGGGCAATACTGGCCGTTCTACTGGTTCACACCTGCACTACACTGTTCTGGTAAACAATGTCTCTGTAAACCCAAGAAGGTACTTGAAAAGGTAGCTATAAAAACCTTCCCACGAATTAGTAGTAAAATTATTAGCGGTATTGGCAGAATTGTCCATTCTTTTGTTGACGGAAAAATGTTCGTTAAACAAATAAAAAGTTAATTTTACCGGTTAAAATGCCGGTTTTTTTTTACAGGTTGCGCGGGTTAATAGATGATTGAATACCTTTTAAAAAAAATAGTGGGAACAAAAAATGATCGCGAACTTAAGCGGTATTCTTTTATTTTAGAAGAAGTAAACAAGCTTGAACCGCTGATGATGTCTTTAAGCGACGAAGAGTTACAGGCAAAAACCCCTTATTTCAAAAAGAAATTAGAAGAAGGTTTGAGCCTGGATGAAATACTTCCTGAAGCATTTGCCGTGGCCAGAGAAGCATCGCGCAGAACTCTGATGATGCGTCCCTTTGACGTGCAGGTGATTGGGGGAGTGGTTTTACATGAAGGTAAAATAGCGGAAATGAAAACGGGCGAAGGCAAAACTCTGGCCGCTACCATGCCCTTGTATTTGAACGCGGTTGAAGGAAAAGGCTGCCATGTTATTACGGTTAATGATTATTTGGCTAAAAGAGACGCCGAATGGATGGGGCCAATTTATAAATTTTTGGGCTTGAGCGTGGGAGTTATTGTGCACGGCATGGATGATAATGAGAGAAGAGAGGCATACCACGCGGATATAACTTACGGCACGAATAACGAATTCGGATTTGATTATCTTCGCGATAACATGAAATTCAATCTTGATGATTATGTTCAGCGCGAGTTTAATTATGCAATAGTGGATGAAGTGGACAGCATATTGATTGATGAAGCCCGAACGCCGCTCATCATATCCGGGCCTTCTGAAGAATCAACGGATAAATATTATAAAATCAATCAAATTATTCCCAGATTAAAAAAAGAAATTGATTATACTGTTGATGAAAAAAGCAGAACGGTTGTTTTAACAGAGGAAGGTGTTGGGCATGTAGAAAATTTGTTAAACGTGCCCAATCTTTATGAACCCAAAAATATCGAGATTGTCCATCATGTAAATCAGGCGCTCAAGGCCCACACGCTGTTTAGGCGAGATGTGGATTATTTAGTAAAAGACGGCCAGGTTGTTATCGTCGATGAGTTTACCGGAAGAGTAATGCCGGGACGACGCTACAGTGACGGTTTGCATCAGGCTCTGGAAGCAAAGGAAAAGGTAAAAATTGAAAAAGAAAATCAAACCCTGGCTTCTATTACTTTTCAAAATTATTTCAGGATGTACAAAAAATTAGCGGGGATGACGGGAACAGCTGATACGGAAGCCGCGGAATTCAAAAAAATATATAATTTGGAAGTTATTGTAGTTCCCACAAATATGCCGATGATCCGTCAAGATAATAATGATTTGATTTACAAAACAGAAAAAGAAAAAATTAAAGCAGTTATTGAAGAAGTGAGGGAATTAAATAAACAAAAAAGGCCGGTTTTAATTGGAACTATTTCTATAGAAAAATCGGAACTCCTCAGCAAATATTTAACCAGAGCCGGAATTAAGCACCATGTGCTTAACGCCAAAAATCATGAAAAAGAAGCGGAAATTGTCGCGCAGGCGGGTCAGCCGGGGATGGTCACTATTTCCACGAATATGGCGGGCCGAGGTACGGATATTCGTTTGGGTGAGGGTGTGGCCGAAGCAGGCGGTTTGCATATTCTAGGTACAGAAAGGCACGAAAGCCGCCGTATTGATAATCAGCTGCGCGGTCGTTCCGGTCGACAGGGTGATGATGGATCTTCACGTTTTTATCTTTCTTTAGAAGACGATCTTTTAAGAATATTCGGCGCCGAAAGAATATCAGCGATTATGGATAGAATCGGCATAGAAGAAGACCAGCCGATTGAGCATAAATATATTTCCCGCGCCATTGAAAACGCTCAAAAACGCGTTGAAGGGCAGAATTTTGATATCCGCAAACACCTGCTTGATTACGACGATGTAATGAACAGGCAAAGAAAAGTCATTTATGAACAACGCAAAAAAGTTTTACGCGGAGAGGACTTATGGGCAGATATTAATGAAATGATTGATGAGATTGTTGACGATCTTCTACTGGAATTCATTGATGAAAAAGCCCATATATCTGAGTGGAATTTAAAAGGGCTGGAAGACGCGGCATATAAACAGTTCAGTTTAAAACTTAAATTGTATGATGAAAAAAAATTAGATTCTGCCCAAGATTTACGTGAATATCTCGTCAGCAGCATTAAGCAGCTTTTGACCGAAAAAGAAAAAGAATTCGGACAAGAGCTTATGAATTATCTCATGAAGGTTATAATGCTTCAGGCCATAGATATACACTGGAAAGAACACCTGCTGTCCATGGATCATCTGCGTGAGGGCATCGGATTGCGCGGTTATGGTCAAAAAGACCCGATCAGGGAATATCAGCGTGAAGGTTATGAAATGTTCATGGACATGATATTCCGTGTAAAAATGCATTCAATAGAAAAATTGTGCATGGTAAGAATTCAGCGTGAAGAAGAAGTAGAAGAAATCAGGCAAAAACAAAAACAGGATTATGTTATGAGCCGCGGAGAAGACACGCCCGCCAAGCAGACAATAAAACGTGAAGGCGACAAAGTTGGAAGGAATGATCCTTGTCCCTGTGGAAGCGGCAAAAAATATAAAAAATGCTGCGGCGCTTAATCAACAAGAGGAGTTTTAGTGATGTCTACAAAAACAAAAAAAATATGTGTCCCCGGTTTTCTGGCTAATGGAATATCGGTTGGAATTAAACCCTCTGATGAAAAGGACCTCGGTTTAATATTTTCCACTTCTCCCGCAAAAGTAGCGGCGGTTTTCACAAAAAATTCATTCAAGGCCGCGCCGCTTATAATAAATACGGAACGCGTAAAAAGAGGCATAGCTCAGGCGATTATTACCAACAGCGGTTGCGCAAACGCCGCTACCGGAAAAGATGGTTACAAAGATGCCTTAAGTGTTTCTGCGGAATTGACAAATCAGCTTAGCATTAGAGAGGAACTGATTTTATTGAGCTCAACCGGCGTTATCGGAAAAAGACTCCCTGTTAAAAAAATTAACAGCGGCATCGGCAAGCTGGTCAAAGGCCTTAATGAAGTGGG
>JBFYYA010000230.1:0-2509 GCA_041310245.1 Syntrophaceae bacterium
ACTCAGGCAGTGCCCCGGAATGATCCATCTCCGCGTGATTGGCAATTACGTAATCAATTTTATTGAGATCAATTTCCTTCGCCAGATTTTCCACAAACTCTTTGGCAAACGGCATCCAGACCGTGTCGATTAGCGCGGTCTTTTCATCTTTCACCAGATAGGAATTATAAGATGTTCCGCGGTGCGTGGAATATTCTTCGCCGTGAAATTTGCGCAGCTCCCAGTCGATTTTCCCTACCCAATCGACATTGTCTGTAATTTTAAATTTCATATTTTTCTCCTCCCTTATGGCCAATTATTATATACTGTAATAACATGCAGTTACAATTTTGCAAGCTTTTGAATTCTCTAATTTAATAGTGATAGCGATAAGGCAATATAATAAATTAGCGATAATATGTCGACGCTTTTCGGCCTGCCTGAAATTTGCTATTTATTTAATTGATTTTCTATTTTGATTGGTACATATTGCCGCTGCTATTTACGGAGCCGAGGAGAATAATTTTCATTTTCCAGTTAAAAAGGTTTCAGGTAAAGGTGTTCTTGAAAAGCAGGAGGAGCCTTGAAAAATATTTTAATTAAAATTGATGCCGAATTCAGACAACACTGGAAAAGCTATGTATTGCAGAGCATGTTGGCAACAGTTGCTGTATTTATTGCTCTTTATTTTTTAAGCATGCAGCACGCCGTCATTATCGCCTCTCTCGGCGCTACGGCGTTCATCGTTTTTGCCATGCCTGAGAACATCACCGCCCAGACCAGAAATGTTATCGGCGGGCATATTGTCGGTTTGTTTTGCGGATTTTTGTTTTCTCTGATTCCGCATCCAGCAGTATTATCGTCTCTTTTGGTCTATTCGTCGGCGGTGGGGGCATCTATCTTTATCATGGTGGTGACAGACACGGAACATCCGCCGGCCAGCGGCACGGCGTTGGGCGTGGTAATGACCGGCATCACGCTCAATGTTTTGATTGCCGTTGTGTTGAGCATAATTATTCTTTCAGTGATTCACCGGTTGTGCAAGCCGTATCTGAAAGATTTAACCTGAGCAATCAGCGCGAGAGGAAGAAGACATGCGATTTTGGGAAGAAAAAAAAGAAAAACTGCATACGCGAAGTATTGAAGTTTCCACCTATGAATACGACGGACAGAGATTAGTTGTGGAGGGGTTTCTCAAAGACGATCGTTTTCACGCATCCCGCATTATAACCGGCGAGAGTTTTCCCGCAGGCGTTATTCATCATATGGCCATACGTCTGCTGATCAATTGTTCCAATATGGTGATTGAAGACATCGAGGCGGAACTTCTTTCAGTGCCGCGCGAAATTTGCCGCGAAACGCTGGATTGCCTTGCGCCCATCAAGGGGTTGGCCATTACCAAAGGCTTTACGGCGAAAGTTAAAAAACTTGTCGGCGGTAATAAGGGCTGCTCGCACCTGGTGGAGCTGTTGCTGGCGATGGCGCCGTCAGCAATTCAGGGCTACGCTTCCTATCAGTCGAAAAGGCCTCAGGATTACGATCCACAACGCTCCAAAATGATTTTGCAGTTTCTCGTAAATACCTGCCGCGCCTGGCGTGATGACGGACCGCTTGTGGAAATCTTAAAAAGAAAATTCAACGTATAAAACTTAAAAAACGAGAAAAGCTATTGACAGTGTCCCTGATTACAGGTCATAATGCCGCCAATATCCGGACATCGCTGGAAATCGGTTTTTTTGGCTAAGGAGAAAAAATATAATCATGAATAGATATTCTTTGCTCGTGCTCCTTTTTGCTGCTGTGTTTTTTACATCATCTTGTTCGTCTCTGCTGACATCAACAAGGCAGTCAGATTCTTCGCCGCTGGTTAAACTTTCCCAGGAAGCGGAATCACAATCGCAATCCGAAATAAAACCTGAACAACAAGCCAAGCCGCAAAATAATCAAAAAACAGTGGCCATGGTAGGAGGCGCGCGCATAAGCGAGCCGGAAAACCACAACTGCAAAGTTTATCTTCTGGAAGGAGCTGAAGAATTAAATTTAGAAAACCGCTATTTCGATATCCCTGTTGTTTACAACGATCCCGTAAAAAAATGGCTTAATTATTACTTAAAAAGAGGCCGTACTTATTTTGAAATTTACAGCGAACGCGGCGGCCGATACGTGCCGCTTTTGGCGAAAATTCTGGAAGATAACGGGCTTCCTCACGATCTCATTTATTTAGCCATGGCCGAATCAGGCTTTCAGACCAAGGCTAAATCGCACGCCCGCGCGGTGGGGCTTTGGCAATTTATTCCGTCAACCGGCCGCATTTACGGGTTGAAGATAGACTGGTACATCGATGAGCGGCGCGATCCGGTTAAATCCACCATTGCCGCCAGCCGATATCTAAAAAAACTCTACGATGATTACGGCGATTGGGAAATAGCCGCGGCGGCTTATAATGCCGGTGAAGGCAAAGTAAACCGCGCTATCAGGCATTCCAAAACCGACGATTTCTGGAAGCTGACAAAAAGGCGTTACCTTAAAG
>JBFYYA010000231.1:0-3773 GCA_041310245.1 Syntrophaceae bacterium
AGCGCCGTTTTGCCGATAAGGTTTTTCGCCCTTTCCGGGTCTTTAATGCCGGGCAGCTGAATCATGATACGGTTATCGCCCTGTGGCATAATTTCGGGCTCGGTGATGCCGAACTGATCCACTCTGTTCCTGATGGTTTCCAGAGAATGTTCCACCGTGATTTTCTGTAAATCCAGAGCTCTTTTATCATTCATTTTTAAATGGACAAGCTGGCCGCCATCGCGCGCGCTTGATGAGTCTATTTCCAGATCCTGGTAATCGCTGCGCAGAATTTTTTCTAAATCTGTTTTCGCGGCTGATTCAGTTAATTCCAGAGAAATCATCCCGTTTTGTGTGGTTTTTAGATTGCGAAAACGGATCCGGTTGTCCATTAAAGATTCTTTAAGATTTTCCGAAAGCCTCTCCATCATGGACTCCATGGCTTTTTGCGTATCCACTTCCAGAACCAGATGCATTCCGCCTTGCAGATCGAGCCCCAAGTGAATTTTTTCTTTGGGCAGATATTTGTTCCAGGGAGAGGGGATATTGGGAACAAAAGTAGGTATTAAAAAAATCAAAGCGGCAAGACAGACAATTGCTGTTATTAATATCCTGAGCTTTAAAGACGTAAACATGAATTGCCCCTTTCTTAAGCTATTCCTTGGGAGCGGGCGCGCCCGCTTTTTGAATGATTGATCCAATGGCGCTGCGCGACACTTTAATTCTGACTTTGTCGGCGATTTCCAGAGTCGCTACTGTGTCGGTCAGGCCGGTAATTTTTCCGTGAATGCCACCGCTGGTAATTACCGTATCGCCATAGGCGAGGTTATCTATCATTGCTTTGAGTTCTTTTTGCCTCTTTTGCTGAGGCCGTATCAGCAAAAAATAAAAAATCACAAAAATAACAACCATGGGGAGAATAAAACCCCATCCACTTTCCGCTGTGCCTCCTGCCGCGCCCGGGTTTCCGCCCATTGCGTATGCTATAGATATCAATTTAAGTTCCTCCTTTATTGGTTAAAAATTCATTTTTAAATTGCGTGAAACAATTTTCTTTTAACGCCTCTCTTATTCTTTCCATGAGGCGCGTGTAGTACCGTACATTGTGAATAGTATTCAATATCATAGCCAGTATCTCGCCGGCAACAAAAAGATGCCTCAAGTATGCTCGGGAGAAATTTTTACAAGTGTAACAATCACATGTCTCATCCAGCGGAATATCGCTATCCCGCCAGCGGGCGTTTTTTATAACAATCTTTTCTTCATTTGTAAACAATAATCCATGCCGCGCCGAGCGCGTCGGAATGACGCAGTCAAACATATCCGCGCCGCAGGATACCGCAAAGACTATATCCTGAGGTGTGCCGACACCCATGAGGTAACGCGGTTTATCTGCAGGGAGCATCGGCGTTATGCTTTCGGCAATTTCATACATTATTTCTTTTGGTTCGCCAACACTTAATCCGCCTAAAGCATAGCCGTCAAATCCGAGTTTGATGGTCTCTTCCATAGACTTACGGCGTAAATCCGGATACACGCCTCCCTGAATAATCCCGAAAAGAGCCTGTTCACTGGCTTTTTTTGCCTCGCGGGAAAGCTTAGCCCACTCAAGAGTCAGTTCCAGCGATTTTTTGGTCTGGTCGTGCGTGGCGGGGTAGGGTGTGCAGTCATCCAGGCACATCATAATATCCGAACCCAAGGCTTGCTGCACTTCGATGGCCATTTGCGGCGTTAAAAAATGTTTGGAGCCGTCGATATGAGAGCTGAACATTACTCCCTCAGGATGAATTTTGCGCAAAGGGGAAAGGCTGTAAACCTGAAAACCGCCGCTGTCGGTTAAAATCGGGTAAGGCCAGTTCATAAACCGGTGCAGCCCTCCCAGGTTTTTAATCGTTTCATGTCCGGGACGCAGGTATAAGTGATAAGTGTTGGCCAAAATTATTTGCGCGCCGCATTTTCTGATTTCCTCAGGTGACAGCGACTTGACTGTCCCTTGAGTGCCTACCGGCATGAACGCGGGCGTATTCACGTCCCCGTGCGGTGTAACCATTTTTCCCAGGCGGGCAAAGCTGGACGTATCTTTTCCGATTATGTTGAATTCAAAACCCATTTAACAATTTCCTATGTAATCAGCATACAGTCACCGTAACTGTAAAACCGGTAAGCATTATCTGTCGCGTGATTGTACGCGTTGTTGATAAAGTCTTTTCCGGCAAAAGCGCAGACCAGTAAAAAAAGCGATGATTCCGGCAGATGAAAATTGGTAATAAGCGCTTCCACCTTTTTAAATTTATAACCGGGATAAATGAAGAGATTGGTAAATCCCGACCGTGTCTCAAGCTGTCCTTTGCTATTTGTGGCGCTTTCCACGGTTCTGGTTGATGTTGTTCCCACGGCGATAATCCGGCGGGCGTTGTTTATCAAGTCCGCCGATGACGCGCTTATTTCGTAAAATTCTTCTTGCATTGCGTGTTCTTCCACCGTTTCAGTTTCGATGGGCATGAATGTTCCCGCGCCCACGTGTAAGGTTATCGGTGCGATTTGGATACCTTTATCCCGAAGCGCCTGTAGAACTGCTTCGGAAAAATGCAATCCGGCGGTAGGAGCTGCGACAGAGCCGGGATTTTTGGCGTAGATTGTCTGGTATCTGTCTTTGTCTTCTTTGTCCTGCGTAGCGGCATTTTTACGCCGGATATAAGGAGGCAGGGGCGCTTGTCCAAACCGGTTAATAAAATTTTCCCAGCCTGACGGGGCGCTAAATTCCAGCAGCCATTTTTTATCGGAAATTCGTTCGATTACCTTTGCCGCGCAATTATCCTCCATTATAATCATGTCATTTAAGCGTATTCGCTTGCCCGGTTTAAGCAGCGCTTCCCACATCTGATTTTCTTCCGCGCCGCTTTTTTTAGTCAAAAGCAGAATTTCCACATTCGCGCCGGTTTGTTTTTTTCCGAAAAGGCGCGCGGGGATCACCTTTGAATCATTGATAACCAGAACGTCGCCCGGCATTAAAAAATCTGGAAGTTTGAAAAATAAAGTGTCAGTTATTTTCCCTTCATTTTTATTCAGCACAAGCAGACGCGACGCGTCTCTTTGGGCAGAAGGATGCTGGGCAATAAGTTCTTCCGGCAGATGATATGAAAAATCTTTTAATTTCATTTTTTAGACAGCAGTTCAAAAAAAGATGCGGCAGGTAATCAAAATAAACGCCGGTTGTCAATCTAATTGCGGCTTTACCTGCGTCCAAAATAGAGCAATATCAGGCCGGTGATTATAGCGCAGATACCCAAAAGGCGTAACGTCGATTCGGGAATTGTCGATATTTTAGCCAGATATACTTTTAATTTTTCCGGGAAAGCAAAGTAAGGAAGCCCTTCAATGATGAACACCATTCCCAAAACACACAGAAAAAAATCCACTTTTTTATCGCTCCTTTTCTTTTGCCTCGTTCCAGATTTTATCCATTTCTTTCAGAGTCGCATCGTCCAGAGATTGACCCTGCGCGGAAAGTTTTTTTTCAATAAAGGAAAAGCGCCGCAAAAATTTATTTGTTGTTTGCGTTAAAGCCGCCTCCGCGTCAAAGCCGGCAAAACGGCTCAGGTTGACGGCGGTAAAAAAAATGTCGCCCAATTCCTCGTTTACTTTTTTTTGGTTTCCGCTTTTCAACGCCGCAGAAAATTCACGCAGCTCTTCGCG
Organism: Syntrophaceae bacterium; assembly: GCA_041310245.1. Taxonomy (GTDB): domain Bacteria; phylum Desulfobacterota; class Syntrophia; order Syntrophales; family Smithellaceae; genus UBA4810. The sequence goes on from JBFYYA010000231.1 coordinate 3,676, forward strand.
CATTTTTTTTAAAACATTTTCTGTGTCCGGCCAGTCGAAGCCAACATCTGACGCTATGGCGGTAATTTTTTGCGCCCGTTTCAGAGCCGGCAGAGACC
>JBFYYA010000232.1:0-3806 GCA_041310245.1 Syntrophaceae bacterium
CAATAAAAAACAAAAGGCAAACTGCTATAAGAGATTTGAGTAAAAAAAGTTTTTTTACGGGAGAAATATTTTCATGTGCTTTTTTGAAACGATGATCCAATAATTGCATCAAAAGAAAAATAAAAACATAGAAAATACTTATTTCCCAAATATTAGGTTTGGTTATTGCAAATGAAGACCACGGCAAAGATGCTAATTTATTAATAATATCTAAAGATATCTTAACGAAAAAAGAAGAGGTCTTGATAAAAAATCCGGCAATAGTTGAGGAAAAAAACGCGGAGAAGATAAAGCCCATGGAAAGAGCGAGGGATATCGTTCCTAATAGGATTACGGCAAAGAGATTCGCGATTACCGTGATGGCTGAAATTCTACCGAAATAGAAAACAATTAAAGGCATGGTCCCAACGCTGGCGGCTATGCATACTATAATTAGTAAATAGATTTTTTTAATAATTATCCGCATAAATATGGGCCATGAATCAAATAACGAAAAAGAAAGTCGATTCAGGCGGGGAGCGATATATATAATCGAGAAAACGGCGCAGAATGAGAGCTGAAACGAAATATCAAAAAGTGCCGCGGGGTATAAAATCAGTATAACTATTCCGGCCAGAGCCAGAGAATTATAAATATCTCTTTGCCGCCCCCAAAGAAAGGCGATTAAAAAAACCAGCGCCATCAAAGTAGCTCTCATAACGGTTATTCCCATGCCGGCGACGGAAGCGTAAATTAAAACAAAAAAGAAAGAACCGGCGGCGGCAAGTTTCACGACATTGAATTTTAAAAGAAGATATTCTGATCTTTTCAGAAAAAAAGAAAAAAGGAAAAATCCCGTCATGAACACCATTCCAATATGGAGACCGGAGATGGCCAGAAGGTGAGATGTCCCTGTTTTGTTGAAAATATCACGTAATTCAGGTGAAATTTCTCTTTTATTTCCTAAAGTCATTGCTTCTATAACTTCTTTTTGCGGCGAGGAAGAATATTGATTTAGTAGCTCCTGCAAATAAAGACGATAATCTTCAAGTTTAGACCTAAAATGACTAGCTTTGTCTTTTCTAAGCAAAATTATTTGCGATTTATTGTAAATATAAGCGCTGGCAAAAATGTTTTTCATGTTCAGGTATCGTTCATAGTCAAAACCCCCCGGATTATGAAAACTGACAATGTTTTTGAGATTGGTCGAAAAACGGATATAATCACCATATTGAAAGTTAAGGTCAGGGGGTATTACCAGTCTGATATTTCCCGAAACGGCCTGGTATAGTGCATCCTGTTTTGTTCGTACCATCCTTACAATCAAAACTGTTTTATCGGGATATGTATCCGGATTGTCGATTACAATGCCTTCCCAGGACTGTTTGCCGGTGTTCAGATAGTTGCTTATGTGGTTATCTTGATTTGCTGTGAATTGGTGTCTTTGGATATTCAAAAAACCGATTAAAAAAACGAGCAGTAAAATGATAAAAAGACTTCCCTTGGGCATTATTTTGTAAATGACTACGCATATAATTATGGAGATTATGATGAGAATGGAAAAAATGGTGAAACCGGGGCCGGCAATCTTGAAAAATGAGCCAAAATAAATTCCGGCCATCAGAAAAAGAAGCGGGAGAAATAATGGTCTGCGCATATAATTAGATATTCTTTAAACTAAAATAATTATCAATTTTGTTAGCGAAAATGTGTAAAATAATATAAAATTACTTATAAATTGATTTGATGAAAATAAGCAAATATTTTCCTTACCGGCAAGAGGTAAACATGGAAGACCAGGATAAAAAACGACTGCGCCTGCTAATAATATACCGGGCCGTGGTAATAACAATTTTCCTGGGAATCGCCATTTTTCTGGATATTAAGAGACAAGAAGCAATAATTCATCAATCTTCCATCATATACTATTATTATATAATTATCGGTTTAATGTATGTTATTTCAGCTTTATATGTCTTTCTTCTGAGATATGTTAAAGACCTTTACTATAATATTTATCTTCAGCTATCCGTAGATATTTTGCTGGTTACCGCTCTGGTTTATTTTACAGGCAGCGTACACAGCAACTATTCACTTCTCTATCCGCTCATCATAATTTACGCGGTAATATTTGTTGGAAGAAAAGGCGGATTGATAGTTGCTTTTGCATCGGCGGTTTTATACGCATTTCTTTTATTCCTGGAATTTTATCAGATAATACCATCACCTGTTTTAGAAACTACTGTTTACAGGTTGGCGCTTGAGGAAATATTCATACGTATTTTACTGCATGTAATATCTTTTTTCACGGTAGCACTTTTAGCAAGTTTTGTTGTCGAACAGGAACGTAAAACAAGGCACCTACTTGAAGAAAAAGAAACTGAATTCATCCAGCTGGATTTGCTTTTCCGCAGTATAATCGAATCAGTTGATACGGGTGTTATGACACTGGATTTGCAAAGCAAAATAAAAACATTTAATCGGGCCGCGGAAGAAATAACCGGTTATAAATTTCGTCAAATAGAAAATCGCCACATTAAAGATATATTCCCTGAAATTGCCCCTGTATTACAGGCGCATGATACAAATGAATATAGCAAAAACAGAACAGAGGCAATTATCAAAATATCAAAAGGTTATAAAATTCATTTAGGATGCTCTGTTTCTCCGCTTAGGGATGAAAATGAAAAGCGAATAGGAAATATAATTATTTTTCAGGATATTACAGAGAAAAAACAAATGGAGGAAAATCTCGAAAAAAGCAAAAGGCTGGCTTTAATTGGCGAAATGGCGGCGGGTCTGGCGCACGAGATGAGGAACCCGCTGGCTTCAATAACCGGTTCCATTGAACTTTTAAAGCAGGGTCTCAATCTGGAAGACACCGATAAGCGTCTTATGCAGATTATTATTAGGGGGAAGAATCAGCTTGATAGTTTTGTGCGTGATTTTTTATTATTGGCCAGGCCGGTTCCTTCAACAAAAGAAGTTGTTAACATTAATGAAGTAATTGTCGAGGTTGCAGAAAGTTTAAAGTTATCCACAGACTGGTCTGAAAACATAGAAGTGAAGAAAATATTTTCTAATGATGCCGAAACATTTGCTAACAGGCAGCAGATAAGACAGATTTTCAATAACCTTATTCTCAACGCCATACAGTCGATGAAGCAAAAAGGCGTTTTAACCATGGAAACTTCTGTGGTAAAAGGCGATGAAGGCATAGATTACGCCCAGATAATAATTAGAGATACGGGTTGCGGTATCGAGCCCGAGCATTTAAAGAAAATATTTGAACCTTTTTATACCAATAAAGAAAAAGGAACAGGTTTAGGGCTGACTGTTGTCGGCAGAATAATTGACGGTTATAAAGGGAAAATTAGAATCGAAAGTACGGTTAACGCTGGAACAAGCTGCTTTGTTTGGTTGCCTGTGAATCCAGAAGGAATACCGCCGTTAGTCGCGTAATGAAAATACTCAAAGAGGTTGCTAAATATGGCCAGAATATTGGTTGTTGATGATGATCAGGGTATGAGAGAGTTTATGGACATCATGCTCACAAAAGAAGGTTACGATGTAACCAGTGCCGAAGATGCGTCCAGAGCGCTTACTTTGTGCGATAAAAAGGATTTTGATTTAGTTATTACGGATTTAAGGATGCCTAGAATGGATGGAATCGAATTCTTAAAAAAGATTAAGGACCAGAAGCCGGAAACCACGGTAATACTGGTTACGGCTTACGCTTCCGGTGAAACTGCAGTTAACGCGATGAAGGAAGGCGCATATGATTATGTCGAAAAGGGCGGCAGCATAGAGGAATTAAAAAGTATTGT
>JBFYYA010000233.1:0-4528 GCA_041310245.1 Syntrophaceae bacterium
TTTAATATCTGCGGAGGAATTTTATCGAGATATTCTATATTTCCTTCCCTCATTTTTCCCAGATTAATCACATCAAAAGCGGTTTTATTATCCAAACCCCGGATAACCACGCCGCTGACGCTGCCGCCGCTGCGAATCATCGCCTGGGTAAAAATAAAAGGCGTGGAGGCGACAACCCCTTCCACCTCGGAAACGGCTTTGCGCACCTCTTCATAATTTTTCATTGAACCGTTAATGTCGGCGGTCAGCTCGATATGAGATCTGATTCCGAGAATTTTCGTGCGCAAATCTCTTTCAAAACCGTTCATCACGGCCAGAACGATAATCAGCGCGGCCACGCCTAAAAAGATGCCGGAAATCGATATAAAGGTAATTATTGATACGAATACCTGTTTACGTTTGGCGCGAAGATACCGCGTGCCTATGAAAAATTCGTAGCCCATTATAATTTATCCTTTTGCCACCAAACAATTTTTCGGTAATCCAAAACAAACTCTACTGCTCTTTTATTTTGAGCAGAGGAAATAAAATGACGTCGCGAATGGAAGCGGAATCGGTAAAAAGCATGACCAGGCGGTCGATACCGATGCCTTCTCCTGCCGTCGGCGGCATGGCGTACTCCAGCGTCCTGATGTAGTCTTCATCCATTTCATGCGCTTCGTCATCGCCTGTTTCTCTTTCTTTTATTTGCTGAAGAAATCTTTCCCGCTGATCGGCGGGATCATTGAGCTCCGAAAAGGCGTTGGCGATTTCTTTTCCGTAAATGTAGAGCTCAAAACGGTCGGTAAAGTCACTGTCAGCGGCCGAGCGGCGCGAAAGCGGGGATACAGCCACAGGATATTGAGTAACAAAAGTAGGCTGCACAAGTTGTTTTTCCACAACTTCATCGAAAATTGCCATCAAGATTTTGCCCAGAGAATCAGCATCTTTAACGTCGCAGCCGGATTTACGGGCAAAAGCCAGGGCCGCAGCTTGATTCATGAGCTCGGCCGCTTTCATGCCCGCTAACTGCAGCAGAGCGTCCTTAACGGATAAACGTTTCCACGGCGGCGTCAGGTCAATCTCCGTTCCCAGATAATTAAATTTGAGCCCCCCGAAAATATCTGCCGCGACATGCGCAAAAAGTTCTTCGGTAAAAGACATCAAATTCTCATATGTGGCGTAGGCCCAATAAAACTCCATCATGGTAAATTCGGGATTGTGAAAGGTGGAGATGCCTTCGTTGCGGAAATTTCTGTTAATTTCATAAACCCGCTCCATGCCGCCGGTTACCAGTCTTTTTAAATAAAGTTCGGGAGCGATGCGCAGATAAAAATCCGCGTCCAGGGCGTTATGATGGGTTTTAAATGGACGTGCTATTGCTCCTCCGGCCTTCGGCTGCATCATGGGAGTTTCCACTTCCAGAAAATCGTGTTTATTCATAAATTCCCGGATGAGCTGAATAATGCGGCTGCGCTTCTGGAAAACATCTTTAACTTTAGGATTGGCAATCAGATCCAGGTGGCGCTGGCGGTATCTGGTTTCGATATCGGTAAGTCCGTGCCATTTTTCGGGCAGTGGCCTAATTGCTTTAGCGGCAAGGCGTAAATCCGAAGCTTCAATGGTTAACTCATTGGTTTTTGTGCGAAACAGCTTTCCCGAAACATAAATGATATCGCCGATATCCAGCTTCTTATAAATAAAATACGCCGGCTGGCTCAAATTATTTTTTGCTATGTAGCACTGAAGCTGGCCTTTACGGTCCTGAATTTTGATAAAGGCCGCCTTGCCAAAGTCACGCACAGCTATTAATCGCCCGGAAATGGAAAAGTTCTGACTCAACTTAGAAAGTTCTTCGCTTGTGGCCGAGCCGTATTTTTCTGAGATCTCAGATGTCGTATTTTGAGGCAAAATATCGTTGGGATATAAATCAATCCCCGCTTCTTTAAGAGCCGCTATTTTTTCTAAACGAACCTTTAAAAGTTCATTATCTTCCATGATTTCCCCGTTTTTCAAAGTTTGATTGAATATATTTTTTTAGTCAATTAGTCAAGCTTTCATTATCCAGAAAAACACCAATAAAAGCCGCAATTTCGCAAAATTAGTTTGCCACGTAACGCCATGTTATGTATGCTCATCAAGACTTACATTATGGAGGGGGAAAAATGATAAACAAAGCTATGCTGATCGGCCGTTTGGGAAAAGATCCCGAGGTGCGATACACACCGGACGGCACTATGGTCACGAATTTCAATTTAGCCACAGATGAACAGTGGAAAGATAAAAGCGGTGAAAAAGTCCAAAAAACTGAATGGCACAGAATAGTAACTTTCGGCAAATTAGCCGAAATATGCGGCAATTACCTGGTCAAGGGAAAGCTTGTGTTTGTGGAAGGGCGTATTCAAACGCGATCCTGGGAAGATAAAGACGGTGTTAAACGGTTTACCACGGAAATTGTCGCGTCCAATATGCAAATGCTCGACTCCAAGGGACAGAGCAAAACAATGGAAGATTCGTCTTCGGATTCGGCGGCAGGCGGAGCTGCTACGGGCTCGGATGATGTGCCTTTTTAATAAACAAAAGAGGACTTTCTCCACTAAATTCAGCGGAGAAAGTCCCTTCATTCTGAAGTGATCTCGCTTCTTAAGTTAAAAACCGTTTTGTAATCTGTTTTTATTTTTTTTCGCTGTCGTCAGTTATTTCTTTTTCGTTCATCGATTTTTTGAAATTTTTAATTCCTTTGCCAATCGCTGAACCTATTTCCGGCAATTTTCCCACACCGAAAATAATCAAGATAATTACCAAGATGATCAGTAATTCCGGAATTCCTATTGGACCTAACATAATAGTACCTCTTAATTATTTATTTTTATATTCATGGTAACCGCAAGCGGATTACCTCTCCTGGCTTGCCCAAATTCTCTATTTTCTTGCCTTTGAATTGTAGCTCAACTCCTCCCGCATTGCCAATATCCATATCAAAAATGGCTGCCCTATATTCGACTTTTTCTCCCGGCTGCAACAAAATCTGGAAAGGAGGTTTTTGATCAATTTTCATCCTTATCCATGTTGCATCATTGGCTTTAATTACCAGAGTGTTGATGTCCTGGTCATCGTACCCCTGATAAACATTATCAGGCGCCGATGGTGTTGCTTTTTTAGCGGAACTCTCGGGGGCGGATACCTGCTGGGATTGCTCTGTTTTTTGAGCCGGCACAGCGGATTTTCCATCAGCAGCGTTCTCGTTTTTTTGCGCTGCATCTGAAACGGGAAGTTCATCGCTTGTTTTCTCTTCGCTGATATCCTGCTTTTCCGAAGCTATATTAATATTTTTACTCATGATCGATCTGTCAACATCCACACGTGATGATGGGCTATATTGCATGGAAACCAGCCACATTACGGAAAAAATAACCACCAAAACAAAAATGACTCCCAAAATTTTTCTGTAATAGGTAAACATTGACGCGAAAAAACCTTTCGCCCCGGTACTTTCATCAGTTTCCAGATCGTCGAGCATTTTTAGAGAATTGAGATATTCTTCGTATCGGGCGAGAATTAATGTTTCTTCCACGCCCAGAGCGCGGGCGTAGGTTTTAATAAAATTTCTCGCGTAAGCCGGTTCCGGCAGCGTGTTAAAATCATTATTTTCTATCGCCTGGAGATAGCTGACATTTACGCGGGTCTGCTGATAAACATCTTTAAGAGAAAGCCCCATGGCTTCCCTTTTTGTTTTTAAATCATTAAAATCATTGTTAATATTTTTATCAGCAGTCATATAAAATATCTTCAAACTTTTTTATTTATCATTATCATTTATTTTTACGCCATGCAATCCTTATTAAAGTAAATGCGGGGCAAATATTAGAGCTTTCCATTTATCAAAAATTTTATTAATATTTTTTCTTTCGGAAAAGGAGTGTTTTTATATGCGCGCGGAATTAAAATTTGCCGAAGAGCTGGCAAAAAAAGCGGGGCTTTTGCTTAAATCTAAATTTAATCAAAAACACGATATCACCTATAAAGGCGACATAAATATTGTTACCGAAGCGGATAAGATGTCTGAAGATTTAATCATCAGTGAAATCATCAGGGTTTTTCCCGATCATGGAATACTGTCAGAGGAATCGCCTTCTATCACCGGTTCCGCGTCAGCGCGCTGGATAATAGACCCTTTAGACGGAACAACTAATTACGCCCATGCCTTTCCTGTTTTTTGCGTTTCTATTGCCTTGGAAATAGAAGATTGTGTGGCCATAGGAGTTATTTACGACCCCATGCGCGACGAATTGTTTACCGCAACGCGCAATAACGGCGCTTTTTTAAACGGCAGCAAAATAAAGGTTTCGGCGATAAACAATCTTACGCGCAGCCTTCTGGCTACAGGATTTCCTTATGACATACGCGACAGCATGGAAAACAACCTCGATTATTTCAATGCTATGGCCATCAAAGTACAGGCCATAAGGCGCGCCGGCGCCGCGGCCCTTGATTTGGCTTATATTGCCGCGGGGAGATTTGACGGTTTTTGGGAATTAAAATTAAAACC
>JBFYYA010000234.1:0-3750 GCA_041310245.1 Syntrophaceae bacterium
CAGTACAAACAAGTACGACAAACAGCCCGATCCGGCCACTTTTTCATACACCTATCAGGTGGCTGCCGGCAAAGGTGACACTATTGAAGCGACGGTCATCTGCAATATCTCGGGAACCAAAACAGCGACACTTGAAGTAAAATAAATATTATCTTCAACGGCAATAAGTCTTTGCCCCCGCTTCTGACGCGGGGGCAAAATTATTTTAAGCAAATAAAATCAGAGCTCCTATCGGGCAAACAGAACAATGATGCGGCATATTGATCTTGATATATTAATTTCCGGCGGCACTCTGCTTGCAATGTCCGAACAAATGAACATCATCGAAAATTGCCTGATCGGCATACAAGACGGCGTAATTGTTTCCATACAAACAAAAAAAAATCAGACCTCTTCCGTTGAATCAGCCAAAGAAATAATCGACGCTTCCGGCTGTGTGGTTATGCCCGGGCTGATCAATACGCACACGCATTTACCAATGGTGGCTTTTCGCGGAAAAGCCGATGACCTGCCGCTTATGGATTGGCTCAATAATCATATTTTCCCGCTAGAGGCGCGCTTTGTTAATAAAAATATGGTTTATGAATGCGCCATGCTGGCCATGGCGGAAATGATCCTTTCCGGCACCACAACTTTTTGCGACGCGTATTTTTTCGAATCAAGCATCGCCGAGGCCGCGCAGTTTTGCTCAATGCGCGCTGTCGCCGCGCAGGGCTTCGCAGATTTCGCGACGCCGGATAACCCCAAATATGAAAAAATGATGGCGGCGGCGAATCGCTTTGTTAATCGCTGGAAGCCTTACGCGCCGATGATTACGCCGGCTTTTTTCTGCCATTCGCCTTATACCTGTTCGCCCGCCACACTCGTCAACGTAAAACAGGCCGCGCGCGAAGCCGATATTCTTTATTTAACGCACTTACTGGAACAGCGAGATGAAATCGAAATAATAGAACAGCGCTACGGGAAAAAGCCCGTCCGGCATTTATATGATCTTGGAGTGCTTGACGAAAAAACCGTTGCCGTTCACTGCAACTGGTTAACCAAAGAAGATATGGAAATCCTGGCTGATACGGGTGTCGGTGTCTCGCACAATCCGGAAAGTTCGATGAAGCTGGCCGCCGGAGTCGCGCCGGTTGCGGAAATGTTAGAGCGAAAAATTAACGTGGGATTAGGCACAGACGGTGCTGCCAGTAATAATGACCTGGATATGTTCCGGGAAATGGACAGCGCGGCAAAAATTCATAAAGTAATGTCTTTGAATTCCACGGCAATGAGCGCGCAGACTGTTTTACAGGCGGCGACAATAGGCGGCGCTAAACTTCTGGGGTTGGAAAAGCTTATCGGCTCAATAGAAGTCGGCAAGAGCGCGGATATAATTTTAATCGACATGAACCAGCCGCATCTTACGCCTGTCTACAATTATTACTCGCACCTGGTATATGCCGCGCGCGGTGCTGATGTAAAAACCAGCATTATCAACGGCAAAATTGTCATGAAAGAAAGAAAACTGCTTACCATCGATTTACCAAAAACAATGGATGCGGTAAACCAAATCGCCAAGCAGGTTGCTGCCCGATAATTTTACCGGATATAGAAGGCTCAGCTATCTTTCCGATCAAATAATTTAGAGTATTGTCCGTAACCTTCTTTTTCCAGATCTTCTCTGGCTATAAAGCGTAAAGCCGCAGAATTAATACAATAACGCAACCCATTCTGTCCCGGACCATCCGGAAAAACGTGGCCTAAGTGAGAATCGGCTTGTATGCTGCGTACTTCGGTTCCTGTTATGGCATTAAAGCTTTCTTCCTTCTCAACAATATTTGCAGACTCCAACGGTTTGGTAAAACTGGGCCAGCCGCTGCCGGAATCATATTTGTCCAGCGAGCTAAACAGCGGCTCACCGGATACAACATCCACGTAAATTCCTTCGCGCTTGTTGTCCACGTATTCATTGAAAAACGGCGGCTCGGTGCCGTTTTTTTGCGTAACCTCGTATTGCAGGGACGATAGTTTTTTCTTCAAGGTTTCATCCTTTTCTGGCGAATCTTTATCCTGTCGGCGGGGCAGGGGACAGGTATTGTCTCCCCAAGTCTGGCGAAAGAAACCTTCTCTGCCGGAACCAATACGGTAAGCACCGTAATGCATTGGATTTTTAGCAGCGTAATCCTGATGATAATCTTCCGCAGGAAAGAATCTTGTATGTTTTATAACATTTACCGCTACAGGACGTGAAAATTTTCCTGATTGAGCGAGCGCCAGTAAAGATTTATGAGCGATATTTTTTTCTTCCTCCGTCTGATAAAAAATCACCGGCCGATATCCGGGGCCCCGGTCGGCAAACTGCCCTCCGGCGTCCGTGGGATCAATATGGCGCAGAAAATAATCCAGAATTTGTCCAAAAGTGATATCTTGCGGGTTATAAAAAACCCGCACTGCTTCTATGTATCCCTTGTGCGCGTAATTTTTATACGTAGGGTTATCTTCCGTGCCGCCGGCGTAGCCGGAAATCACTTCATTTACCCCGGCCAATTTTTTAAAATCCGCTTCCACGCACCAGAAGCATCCGCCGGCCACCACCGCCTCGGAATATTTATTATTATTTTTTTCCATAGTTTTTTGAACCTCCGCCTGACGTGAACTTGTAATTTCGCACGAAACCAGTAAACTTAATGTAATCAAATAAAACGGTATCTTTTTCATAAATGTTTACATGTAAAATACTTATAGTTTAATTTTAATGACGTTCAGAGTTTTGTCAAATAAGGCACAAAAAGCCCTTGCAGCACTGCTACAGGGCTTTTTTTATGTTAATGGAAAAATAGTTTACGGGCAGGGCAGAGAAAACTAGCTGTTTTTCCTGTCTTTTATGGAACTATAGTGACGGCGCGGCGCAACGCTTTTATACGCCGGACGAATTATTTTACCGCTGTTAGCTAATTCCTCGATACGGTGCGCGCTCCAGCCGGCAATTCTGGACATGGCAAATAGCGGGGTATACAATTCGGGCGGAATATCAAGCAGGCGGTAAAGAAGTCCTGAATAAAAGTCGACATTGGCGCTGACGCCTTTATATATTTTTCTTTCATGACCAATGATTTCTGGAGCAATTTTTTCGACTCTTTCGTAGAGCCGCATTTCATCGGCAAGACCCTTTTCCTGAGCCAGCTTAGCAACATGTTCCCGCAATATCAGCGTGCGTGGATCGGAAACTGAATATACCGCGTGCCCCACGCCGTAAATCAATCCGGCGCGATCAAAGGCTTCTTTATTGAGAAGCTTAATAAGATAATTTTCGATTTGGCGATCATCATCCCAGTTGGATATATTTCTTTTCAGATCTTCGAACATCTGGACAACTTTAATATTAGCGCCGCCGTGACGTGGGCCTTTTAACGAACCCATGGCTGCGGCAATCGCCGAATAAGTATCCGTCCCGCTGGAAGTAACAACGTGAACGGTAAAGGAAGAATTGTTTCCGCCGCCGTGCTCCGCGTGCAAAACCAGCGCCAGATCAAGCAATTGTTCTTCCAGAGGTGTGTACTTGCTGTCATGCCTGAGCATGTGTAAAAAATTGGCCGCGGTGGATAAATGCGGCTGAGGGCTGTGAATAACAAGGCTTTTATTGGTATAGCGATAAGCATGGGCATGATAGCAATAAACTACCAGCAATGGAAAAACAGCGATTAACTGAAGGCACTGCCTGAGCACATTGGGAATGCTGATATCCTCCGCGCGCTCATCAAGAACATA
>JBFYYA010000235.1:0-9042 GCA_041310245.1 Syntrophaceae bacterium
TGCCCCTAAATAAATATACATTTTGGATGACGCTGAGCATGCTTTTTTCTCCAGATTTTCCGCCAAAAATGATAAAGGCGCCACACCCATGCCGCCGGCGATAAGAACAAGGTTCTGAGCGCTTTGCGGAATTTCAAATCCATTGCCAAGAGGCCCGATAATTTCTGCCTGTGTTGTCTTAATCAAGCCCGCCAGAATCTGTGTCCCCTTCCCCACAACCTGATAAAGCAAATCGACCTGGCAGAAATCCTTTTCTCTCTGAAACGAATAAATGCTGAATGGTCTTGCCAAAAAAGTTTCGGAAATGCCGGAAATCCTCAACATCACAAACTGCCCCGGCTGAGGCTCGGCAAAAGTAGAATGCAGGGCTACGCTCATCAAAAAACAATCTTGCGCTATTTCTTCGTTTTTTAAAATTTCTCCGATGTAGATATTTTTTGACATTATTTATTTTTACCCGTTAACATAAGTGATTGCTTTGCTCTCAGCACGATTGTTACATAAAAATTATCTTTCCTGATAGGGTTTAATATCCGCCCACATAACCAGCGCGTCTTCCCCGGTTTCCGTGTAATAGTTCTTTCTGCTTCCTTTTACTACAAAACCTCTTTTTTCGTAAAGTTTTATTGCCTCCGTATTTGAAGGCCTAACTTCCAGTGTGATTGCTTTAGCACCCGCTTTTCTCCCTATATCATCCATAACATCGAGTAAATAAAAAGCCAGGTGCTGTCTTCTGACTTCTTTTTTTACCGCGAGATTATGTAAATGAATTTCGGGACTTACCATCCAAAATATTATGTATCCGGCAAGAATGCTTTCATCTTTATATTTTGCGCGGGCACATATGCAATATGACATTGAATTGTTTATTTCTCCGACAAACATGCCCTCCGACCAGGGCGCGGGAAATGATTCCTTTTCAATTTTTAAAATTTCAGGAATGTCTTCCTTTGTCATTAAATCCGCGCTTACTTCATACACCTTATTTTCAACGGACATGGAAATATTCCATAAGTGCGGCTGCAACCAAAAATATAGCGCAAAATACGGGAATCGCGCCGCGCAGCTTGAAAGTATTTATTGCCACGGCAATTCCTAAAAGCGGCATAAAATAATTTGCAAAAAGCAGTGTCCTCATAATTTTTTCAGGAAGTATCGGATAAATCCATATCACCAGAGGGACAACGATGATTTGAGCGAAAAAAAGATAAAAGCTGGTAAACAGGAATACTTTTGCTAATCCCCAAAATACTTTATTTTCTATTTTACTGATTTCGTTTTTTTTGGCTTCTTCGAGAGCTCGGTCGGACATAGCTTCGTTAGTTTTAATAATATATATGTCCATATACTTGGCCAAAATGCCGAAAGGGATCGCAATCAGTATTGACAACGCGATCAGCTGAGGAAAAACTCCGCCGACTTTCTGTCCGGAGATTACAGCAACCGCAGTCGCTACAACCGCCGCGATTGAGTCATTAGGAGGAACATATGTTCCTATGGGTAGGCGATCGATCCAGATAAGTTCAATAAACGCGCCGATAATCAATCCGGCATAGATATTGTTTAAAAGAAGTCCGGCAAGAGGCGCGATGATAATCGGGCGGGATATCATTGCCTGAATAAAAACGCGGTCCAGACAAAACAGGCCGCCACAAAAAGATAATAAAAGAATTTGTGTCAGCAAGTAAATAACCTACTTTTTCTGATTATATTTGACAAACATTTTTGAGCGCCTCTTTGATATTTACAGCTTTTTCCCGTGGCACTCTTTTTAATTCGACAACAACACCCGCGTTTTCTAACAATTTCAACAGGTCATCTATTTCTGTATCACATAAAAAAACGGAAGGAGAACAACATACTTTAAATTCTTCATGATGGATATTGCCGATATTTAATTTATCAAAATGAAATCCCATATCAAAAGCTTTGCACGCGTCTTTAATACTTCTAAACAAAACTATCGTGTTCTTACCGCTGTTACGAACGAAAACATAATTATGAGCAAAATCTTCAACTTTATTAATTACTAAATCTATTTCACTGGGGACTGCCATTCTGATTACTGTTTCATTAAAAACGTCTCCGGCAATGGTGTCATCAACAACAACTATGCATTGCGCGTTTACATGGGGAACCCACGATTCCAATATCTGGCCATGGACCAGCCTGTTATCGACGCGGACCAGTTCTATGTTTAAATCCTGAATCAAAATTTTACCCGAGAGCTTTCTTGCTTAACAATTCACTGGCCACGTAGATATTTTTTTGCCCATTCTCTTTTATAAAACAAGCCGATTCACGCAAAGACATTCCTTCTTTGATTTCCGAAAGCTTTAGCATCATGGGCAAATTAACTCCCGTTACAACTTCCACTTTTTCCTCTTTCATAAACGAAAGCGAGATGTTTGATGGCGTGCCTCCGAATAGGTCAGTCAATATCAAAACGCCTTTTCCCTTATCCAGTTTCTTTATGGCGCTGCCGATTTCTTTTTTGATCTCTTCCACGTTACTTGTCTGATCAATGCTTACATGTAATACATCAATTATCTGGCCTTTAATCAGCTCGGCAGCTTTAATTAACTCACTTCCCAAATTTCCGTGTGTTGTAATAAGGACTCCGATCATCGCAACCCCCACCTTAATTTATTTTCATGCACCGAAACTTATCAAAATAATCAACCAGAAAAGGTTATCTCCCCAACAAGTGCCTGAAACTAGCAAAACTCTTTGCCCGTAAAAAAATATTTACCTCAAATTAACGCGTTAAACTAATGGATTGTATTATAATTGTCAAGATGAATAGGGGGAACCGTCTACGGCCAATTTTGCCTTCGGATATCTTGATATTATATTATTGCGCATTATCTCCATACTGAATTATGTTTTAGAATCAAACAAGTTAACGCATCATGAATAACGGGCGATTAAATTCGTCCTATTTATCGCTTGCCTTATCGGAAGTTTCCATTGCCAGTTATTTAACTTGCTTGACGCATGGGGCGACGTGCTTTATATTATTCCAAATCATGCCTTAACGCATCAATTATTGAGGTACAAACTATGCAAAACGAGAATTTTGCTTCGCTTTTAAATAAACAAAAAGATTTCTTCCTGTCTGGCGTAACTAAAAATATTGATTTTCGCATCGAAACGCTCCGGAAACTTAAACGCATAATTAAGGATTATGAACAGGAAATACTCGAAGCAATATATCACGACCTGCACAAAACTACCATGGACGGTTATGCCACAGAAATTGCCGGTGTCTATGACGAAATAAACTATGCCATCTCCAATATTCGCAAATGGGCAAAAGAAGAGAAAGTGAAGACACCGTTATTTTTGTTTCCCTCCAAAAGTTATCTTTACCGGGAACCTTACGGCTCTGCATTAATTAACGCACCCTGGAATTATCCGTTTCAGTTACTTACGCTTCCTCTGGCTGGTGCTATCGCCGCCGGGAATACCGCCATTCTTAAACCTTCGGAAATTTCCGCTCATACCGCGACCGTAGCGCAAAAAATCATTAATGAAAACTTCCCCGAAGAATACATTCATGCCCTTTCTGGTTCAGCCGCAGAAACACAAGCGCTTGTTAATCTGCCCTTCGACCATATTTTCTTCACCGGCTCCCCTGCGGTGGGAAAAGCAATCATGTCTGCGGCGTCGAATAATCTCGTTCCCGTAACTTTGGAATTAGGCGGCAAAAGCCCGGCCGTGGTGCACGCGGACGCAAATGTAACACTTGCCGCGCGTAAAATCGCCTGGGGAAAATTTATCAACGCGGGTCAGACATGTATCGCCCCGGACTATGCGCTGGTGGACGCGAGCATTAAAGAAGAATTTCTTGCAGAAATAAAAAAAGCTATCCGTGAATTTTACGGTGAAGATCCTTACGCCCATCCGCGATACTGCCGGATAATCAACGAACGTCACTTTCAGCGTCTGACCGGCTTGCTTGAGGGAACAAACCTTTTTTCCGGAGGCAAAACAATTTCCGCTGAACGTTATATTGAACCAACCGTTATCTACCCCGCGCAATGGCAAGAGCCGATTATGCAGGAGGAAATTTTCGGCCCCCTGCTGCCCGTGCTGGTATATTCAGACATTCAGGAAGCGATAATGAAAATACGTCAGCTACCGAAGCCTCTCTCCCTTTATCTTTTTACTGATAACAAAATAATACAGAAAAAAATAATTTCCGATATTTCCTTCGGCGGCGGCGCAATCAATAACACGATTTTCCACGTCGTATCGCATTTTATGCCTTTCGGCGGCGTCGGAGCAAGCGGCATGGGCTCATATCACGGCAGAGCAAGCTTTGAAACCTTTTCACATACAAAAAGCATCCTGAAAAGTTCGAGCAAGCTCGATCCCTTATCCGCCGCTTACCCGCACAGAAAATATTTACTTAAAATCATTAAAAAAATTGTCGGGAAATGAAATAATTTTTCTTAAAAGATGAAAGCCCTATCGTTTTTGACGTTTGCGACGGAAATCCAGCCACATGAAATATAATATCATAAATGCTGTATAAACAGCCGAGGGAAGTGCCGTCTCTTCGGGAAATAAAGTAACAGCCAGACCTCCCGCTATGCCCTGATTCTTCAGTGTGCTCAAAAGCACCCAGGATGTTGTCTGTGCCCTATCCCTATTCAGCAAGTTACCTGCTTTTTCCACGATAAAACCAAGAATAAATATCGCCCCGAAAATAATCAGGACTACCGGTAATAAAAGATCCGGCCGCGCAAAAATCAAATCTCTGTTAAGAGCAACCAGCGTGTAGAGGACGATAAAGAATCCCCAGTCAGTAACCGGGCCGCGAAACCTGTCTGTTTTCTCCCGCCATTTAAAAAAAAGAATGATTCTGGAAACAACCAGAGGTAAAATAATAAGTAAAATAATAACTTCGATCAGCTTGCATGTCTGGCTTAATTCATCGGCAATAAACAGGAAAAACATCAGGGGCATAACCAAAAGCGCGGCAAGATATGCGCTTACCGTAGCTGCCAGCGTATAAGAAACATCCCCCTTTAATATAGCGGTAAAAGGAATTACGGCCACCGCCGGCGGCACGGCGGCAACAAGCACAAACCCGATGCGTATATTATCATTTGATATAAACAAATAGGCCAGTAACAAAAGCAGGACACCCAAAACAAGATAAGGCAGGATGATGCCAGCGGCAAATGGCTCAATTAACCTGCGACCGGAGCGAATAAAATTATTGGGAACCGCGGTTGTAGCCAAACTCATCACCACTGCGAGCGCCAGCAGCATGATATTTTTTGACCAGACGCCTGCCTGTGGCAGGCCTAGCCCAAAAATGATGGCGGCGATAAAAATAAAATTTCTGTTCTTTAAATATTTCATAATTTTATGTCCATTTATTTTATTCGATTCTAACTTTGCACATTATCTTTTTTTTGTAAAAAAGTTTTTTCCCGATTAATTTCAATTTTTGAAAAAATGAAAAGCGGCATGCTTTATAAAACCACTTTTCCAGAGTTATGGTCATGCACTTGATTATCGGCATTGATACAGGTTCTGCCGCTGTTTCCTTTGTCGCTCTTGACGGAAGAACAGAAATTTCGTTTATTAAGAATATGATAAAGTATCGGTATTTTTGTCTTTTACCGAAGTGAATATTACTTTTCTTCCATGTCATTTAATTCTATTTTCAGCGATAAATATTTAAGCATATCTTTCAGTGTGATAATCCCCACCAGATTATCCCCGTCCACGACCATCAGCCTGCTGTTGCCGGTGCGGTTCATAATTTCCAGCGCTTTGTCCGCGTCTTCTTCCGGGTTGATTGATGTTTCTGCGTTACATGGCGCGAGGATTGTGCTTAAAGTCTGTGTCGGCCACTCATCTCGCGGGATTGAGGCTACATTATTAACAGAAACACAGCCGGCCAATTTTCCGAAAGAAAGCACCGGATACATCTGATAATTATGTTTATAAACATAATTATCAACGAATTCCTGCAGTGATAAATTACGCGGCACGGTCAGAGGATCTTTTACCATAAAGTCTTTAACCTTTTTTGACTGAAATATACCTCTGGCTAATAACTGCTGATAGGCTCTCTGCGCGGCCGAACGTATAAACAATCCAATCATAAACCACCACAATCCCCCTACGAAATTGCCTATAAATATTAAAATTATACCGGCAATAATCAAGGCCATACCCAAACCGGAACCGACTCTTGAGGCAATAGAGGTGGCCCAGCGTAAATTATTTTTCCATTTCCACAAAAATGAACGCAGCACTCTTCCGCCATCCAGCGGAAACGCGGGAACTAAATTAAAAACGGCTAAAATCATATTCAGCCACGCCAGATAATTTACCACACCTTTTAATTCGACCGGCAAACCCGTGTGTTGCGCCAAAAACGCTATAAGAAACAAACCTATGCTGATTACGGCGCTAGATAAAGGGCCGACTATAGCCATAAAAAATTCCGCTCTCGGGCTGGGAGGATCATTTTCCATCTCGGCCACGCCGCCGAAAATAAACAGCGTGATTCCTCTCATATTAATTCCGTAATTTCTCGCCACAAGGGAATGCGCAAGTTCATGCAAAACGATAGAAAGAAAAAGTCCTAAAGCTCCCGCCGCGCCCATAATCCAGTAGGAGGAAACAGGCAAATTATCGTAGTATTCAGGGAAAAGCCCGCTGGCTAATGACCAGGTGATCAGCGCGGCCAGAATAAGCCAACTGAGATCGACTTTAATTTCAAAACCTAGTAACTTAAAAAGCGTGACTGAACGGCCAAACATATTTTTTCCTTTAAATTATGATATTTCTCTTAACATAATCCTGAAAACAGGAAAATCAATCCCTTATTTGTAAATTAATTGCTTGTTTTTCTTGTATTAAATGTTCTAAATTAACTGTAATTTAAAGTAGAATTAACTTCATTTAAGTTGTATAATAATATTGGATTTTTGCAGTAGAATAAGCTTGGTTTGAAGATATTTTTCTACAGGAGGCAAATATGACAAAACGGTTATTTTTTATAACAGTTATATTTTTATTATTTTTAGGCTTAATAACCGCTCATGCCGACTATTATACATGGGAAGACGAATCCGGCGTGACGCATATAACAAACTATCCTCCTCCTCAAGCCGCATCACCAAAAAATGTACAAGTTCATAAATTTGAAAGCGGCGGAGTTTCAGTAGAACAGGAAGAAACAGCAACACCTGTTGAAAAAAAACCGGAGATAATTCTTTACACAAAAAATGAATGCGCTGACTGTGACAAGGCCCGTGAATTTCTGCAATCACAAAACATCGCTTTTACCGAACATAACATGGACAATGATCCGGAAATTGCAGCTAAGAGAAAAAATGTTGACGACAGCGAAGAAGTTCCTTTTGCCATCATCAACCGCAATCATGTTTACGGGTTTTCAGAGTCTGTTTATAACAGAGCGATGAAATTAATACCTTGACGCTATAAATGAACACAGATATTTATTATTTCACTGGAACCGGTAATTCTTTTTGGATAGCAAAAAAGCTTTCCGAGAAACTCGAAAACACTAATTTGATACCTATAGTCTCTTTAGATGAGAGAACAGTTCGTCCTGTTGCCGATAGGGTTGGTCTTGTCTTTCCCGTGCACATATGGGGTGCTCCCAAACTGATAATTGATTTTGTAAATCGTCTGGACATTAACACAACCAGATATTATTTTGCCCTAGCTGTTAACGCGGGTCAAGTAGCCGCGACACTCATCCATTTAAAACAACTTTTTCTCTTAAAAGGGATTGATCTTGACTCCGGTTTTTCGATTGACATGCCCAGCAATTATATCCCCTGGGGCGGAGCTATTGCCGAGGAAAAACAGCAAATAAAATTTAAGGCGGCTCTGGAAAAAATAAATCACGTAGCTGAATGTGTAAAAGCGCGAAAAATAATGCCTCCGGAAAAAGGCCCCTTCTGGCAAAACATTCTCTTTTCTTTTTTCTACCGCAAGTCATTTCCGCATATTCAAAAAATGGATAAATCTTTCTGGGCGGATGATAATTGCAATTCCTGCCGGATTTGCGAAAAGATTTGCCCGGTACAAAACATCGTCATGCAAGATGGCAAACCCGCCTGGCAGAATCGATGCGAACAATGTTTTGCCTGCCTTCAGTGGTGCCCGGAAGAAGCCATTCAATACTCAAAGAACACAAAAAAGAAAAAACGGTATCACCATCCGGACATTTCAATTAAAGAAATGCTGAATTGCACATCCCTTAAGTCATTGTAACAATCTAGTTGTATTTTATAAATTGAGTTTATGATCAAGGTTTTGAGAATATACTTCGATAATTTAGCGTAACTTATTGTTTCTTATGTTATTAATTTGCTAATTTAAAATGGAATAATTTTATTTTGGCAAATTTAAAATTTGCCCGAGATAAAGGGTATCTTCCCTTTTCATATTATTAATTTCGCATAATTCATCAATTGTAATGGAACTATTTTTTGCGAGTGAATAAAGAGTATCGCCTTGTTTGACTTTATATTTTTTTAGATTTATTGATCCTTCAGAAGGTACAAGAACTTTCTGTCCGATATATATTCTTTGATGTAGATCAAAATTATTTAACTTCAAAAGATACGAGACGTTGGTATTAAAACTCCTGGCAATAGATGAAAGCGTGTCGCCTTTTTTTACCGTGTAATACGTCGATTTCTTATAAGCTGAAATTGGCGTACCGGCAGCCGGAACAAATATCTTTTGGCCGCTATAAATTTTATCTGTAAGTTTCATATTGTTAAGTTTTAATATAGCCGCAATACTCGTGTCATAATTTTTTGCTATTGAAGCAAGCGTATCACCGCGCTTAATAGTATATTTTTCAGTTGATAGCTTACTGATTGTTTTTGTATTAGTTTCTTTACTTTTTGCCGTGATATATTCATACACGTTAGTGCTATTTCCAAAATATTCACTTACTGATGAAGCAACTGCCACTGCCAGCCTTTTTTGAAAATCACGGCTTCTCAAAAGTTTTTCTTCTTCGGGATT
>JBFYYA010000236.1:0-5498 GCA_041310245.1 Syntrophaceae bacterium
TATCTTATCTTCTTTTATCTTATCTTCTTTTGTTTTATCTTCTTTTATCTTATCTTGCGTTGCCATTTGTGAAACCATTGGTTGCCATTTGGTTGCCACTCCCTTATTTTGCTCTGTATAAGCCTTATTTTCCTTGATTAAGAGAGTTTTTTTCTCTCCTAGATAAGAAGTTTCGTTATATCTGTCCTTTCGGATTGTGTTGTGAATTAACCAATGCTTAATCACCACCACACCGCTCTCAAATGCCAGTAAGAATCTTTTAGCAAGGAGAACCTTGTAATCATCTTCCGCAAATCCTCCGGCCAGCATGATCCGCTTTGGGTTTCCAACAAATCCGTCATCATCAGCACTCATATTTAGGTAAAAATATAAGAGTTGCGCTGTCTGCGACATATCTTGAAACGCGTCTGTCTCGATTATGGTTTTACTGAAAGCTCTTTTATGTGCCATATTACCTTTCTAATTTAGCTTTATAAGTATCAATTATGTGTTCGATGTGCTTTGCGTAAAATGTTTCAAATTGTTCAGTTGATTTCACCTGCTTGTAATAGACAAAAATCACGCTATATAATCTTTCGCTGGGAGATTTCCCATCCATTCCTTTCTCGACCTTTGTTTTGCTTTCAGGGTCAATATCAGTCGGCTCAATAGTCATCCTCACGTTCAAGTTTTGAAGGTTCATAAAAAGCACCTTCTCGTCGGGGGAAAGCTCTGGGGTTGCTACAGAAAGTCCGAGCGATCCATCAACCTTGGCTCGTATTCCTGTTATGACGGCTTGTGTTTCTATGCTTTGTGTTTTTTCCATCGTCATGGATTCCCTAGGTTTTTAGTTTTATATCTTTTTGTTTCCCACTTGTGGAAAATAGGGTTCGCCTTTTTCTTCGCAGGATTTTTTAACTTCTTCTTCGCCCATGTCCTTCATAAAGTCTTGAATCTCCGGCGCCAGCTCTTCTTTCTTTTGAACCATTTCCGGTTTTACCCCGGCCTCTTTGTGTTTCATCCAGTCCGGGCACGTCCAGAAAACACGGCCTTGTTTCGTCTTGGCCTTCATCGCTTGCTTTCCGCAAATTGAACAGAAGGGGGCGCGTTCCATTGAAGGGTCGTAGCTTAATCCTTGAGCCACCGCTTTGTTTATTTCATCCACCGAAGCAATACTATCCAATACACCGATCGCCATCATCCCTAAAGCCCTGCCGACCGCACTGGTCTCTGCGTTCTCAAGGGCAGAGCTTCGATTCACGTTGCCGTCCCCCCAAACGGCTTGAGAGTGTCCGGTGAAGAACCTATCGGGAATTGAAGCGTCTGGAATGACTTTAGCCTTGAACTCAACCCTGTCCGTGCTTTCGAGCTGTTCTGTTTGGATACATCCGTTTGGGTAAGCCTCGTTGAAGAAAATCACTCGGTCCGAAACTAATATGTATTTTTTTCCCTTGATGTTGATGGCTTTCTTTTTTAGTGCGTCTTGTTTCATTTTAGTAGTGCATCCTTGCTCCATATTTCCCGTGAAGAAGGTCCTCCACGAGAGAATAGAGTTGTTTTAGCTCCGCTTCGGGGAGTTTTTTGATTAGTCTTTCCATTTCCCAGATGTCCATTTCTTTCCTTGGCTCGTCAAATACCGGCTTGGGTATTTCGGCGAGTTCGCTATCGAGAGGCCCAAACTCTTCTTGAGCTTCTCGAACAGTCTCGTAGTAGTGGTCGTTTTGTTTGTTGGACATTTTTTTGGCAAAGAAGAAGGTATCGCACTATTCCGGACGATACCCTCATCTTTGGAATAGTTATTATTTATACAATTTAATTGTTCACTAGAGATATAATCCAGTAGGTCTATGTTTTTTATTTTGAGTTTCATAAGTATTTTTTATAATTGCCGTTCTTATACTGCGACCAAGGTTGGAATCCAGACTTTTGATAAAGTTCGTAGGCGTAAGCTATGTTTTTATCCGGATCAAGAAGTTCGTTTGGATTCGGTCTCCCCTCAAGGAATCTAACCTGAAACACTCCATAGCTTTTCCCATATTCAATTCCGTTACGATTGAAAGCCAGGTGTCCGTCTCCGATAGCTTGCGGATTGAGGTGGCTCTCACTTTTTGCGACGGCGATTGCGATTTTAGCTTGTTCTTCATCTTGCCACGTTTCATATATTTTTTTTTCGATTACAGTGAGGTTGGGAGAGGAAACCGCTTGGGCTTCCTCATCCCCTGGGGCAACGTATTGCACCCCGACCTCCTCTGCTGGAACTTGTGATTGCGTCTTGGATTCCTCCTTGACCCCATCACCGATACCTCTTTTTAAGTGGTCTGCCCACACCTGCTGAGATTCCTGATACATGGGCGGGAAGATGAAGGCGAACACTGTCCAGCCCCACGTCCCGGCCATCAGAATGATTATGAATAACGGTAGTCTTGTCTTCACCCATAACCTTTTGATGATACTCACAAATTTTTTGTGTCTCACCCTGACGTTATGAATTATTTATTCCCCCGATGGAGGTTGGTCGGATAACAGAGGTGGTGATGGCGATTCTTTTTGTGCGGTTGCGCCGCTCCACGTGTCCCGTAGTCCAAACCCCCGTCGGGATAATAAAAAAAGCCTATTTCTAGGCTTAAATCGCGCCGGATAATCCGGCTAGCTACATTGTGCGACATAAAGCCTAGCTCTAATATTCTTCTCCCCTTTGTAATGAACATCTCTATTGTATCACCTGCCTACAATCTTGTCAAGTCCAGTTATCCACAGTTGCCTACATATTGCTACTCCTAATATCCTTTCGGAATTTCATATCTTAATAAACGCCAAATAGATTTAGTATCTTTTTTCTTCATCGCACGCATTACCTCTCTATAAGACAAGCCCTTCTCCTTCAGGAGTCGGGCCTTTTTAGCTTCTTTTATATTGAAACGTATGACTTTATTGCCTATTTTCATATTATTAGCTTATATTATAGCCTACACCTTGTCAAGTGGATAACTTTCACTCCCAGTCTATCCTTAGCCTCGGTAAGTGTAGCCTCCTCCGAAAGTATTGTGCGACACCCAGATCAAGCCTGTACGCTCTCACAGCCGTCAGAAAGGCTTCTAATTCGCTCCCCTGCCTTAGATATACCTTTTCGCCACAATGATCGCAGTAGCGGATGAAATAAGCATATCCCCCGTTTCTGACTCCTAAGTATTCCCCTCTTAGCAAAGTCTTTTTTGCCATAAAATGAAACCTAAGTTTTAGATTCCACTCTACGCCCATCCCCTTCTATTTGTCAAGAGAGGCCCCGCATAAGCAGAGCCTCCCTATTTTTATTTTTTCTTTCTTCTCTTTTCAGTTTTGCGTTTTGCTTTTTCTTTTCCTTTCACCTTTTTAGTTTTCTTTCCTTTCTTCTTTGCCATTGTTATCACGCTCCTTTCCTTTTATGATTTCTATTTCGTAAAATGCGCACTTCCGCTGATATACTTTTTGTGGATGAACTTTCTCTTCGCGTCCCAGGGATCAGCTACCCAGTAATAATTCCCGACCTTTCTTATCCCGACAACCCAATGACGAGAATAGACTTGGAAAATAACCGAGGTTTCTTTTCCTGCCAGAGAATCAAGAATCTTTTTCTCGTTATATCCGTATTGCCTCCAAACCCATTTGAAGCAAAGTTTTTCACTCACCGACTGCCACAAAACAAGGTCGCGCAGGAAGCGAAGATTCTTTGCCATCCAGCCGGGGTCGTGGTTGCACCCATACCAACTGGATAAAGAAGCGATACACGAAATTGTGCATCCGT
Source organism: Syntrophaceae bacterium (assembly GCA_041310245.1). Lineage (GTDB taxonomy): Bacteria > Desulfobacterota > Syntrophia > Syntrophales > Smithellaceae > UBA4810. The sequence continues at coordinate 3,761 of JBFYYA010000236.1, forward strand.
ATGCCCCGATAGTCGAACTTGAGTTTCCGATTGTCTTTCCAGCCCAGCGAGGGTCTCTCTGGCAATAAAGTGTCATCATAGGTTTTTCCTTGAATTATTAAAGTCTTTCCACTGCGCGCTTTGTATTTCTTTTGGTGGGACTCTTTGTTCCCCGCGAAGCCCGGCGCAAAGGCATACCGCCAGAAACATCAGAGCTAAGAGGATTAGACACATTGCCGTAATCCATTCATTCCCCTCGTCATCTCGATAGAAATGACTCATATAGTAGTGTTAGTGATTACACAACAAGTTTACTCAAAATGGAGTAAACGTTTACTCTAATTTGAGTAAGTTGCCATCCCTCCGATAGTGGGGAAAAATGCCGGTCAGAAAGAGGGGGACTTCCTGTCGCGACTAGATTTTCCCCACAGTCAGAGGGCACGACCCAAAAAAACTAAATGTCGTGTCCCCACTTGAAGATTCCTCCCAGAAGTCTTCGAGTGGAAGGGGGAGGTTTCTCCCCCGCAGGAGGTTAACATAATTCGTTTCTCGCTTTGGCGATTTTGGTGCGGGCCGCGCTGACGTAGATAGCCGCCTTATCGAACTTGTCGCCAGTCTCCCAATGAGGATACCGGCGGAAGTCGTTGGCTTTGGCGGCAATCCTTAGCACCAAGTCGTCCAGCTTCTTCGCCACTTGTTCCAGTTCTTTCTTTACTTGTTCCATCTCGTTCTCCCGTGAGCCAGGTATGAAATAACTAACATAAAGTATTCCCAGTCGTGCAGTTTCCCGCCGTAGATTTCTTCTTTGGCGTGGATTTTGTTTTCGAGCTGGTCGTGGCAAAATCTGCAAAGCGGGACAGTCGGCCCGTAGTCCCGTCCGTAGAATCTCCTCGGAAGGACATGGTGGTTAGTTACCGTGTGGTTCTTTCCGCATTTCGCGCAGAACTTTATCTTTTTCACGGCAACCTCCTTCGCAGACGTGCCATTCAATTTTGGCGTTGCGATAGGCGCACTGGTCGGGGCACTTGTCGCAAGTCCTTCTGACGAGGGCGCTCCAGGCCCTGATGACACATCCTTTAACTATGAGGCTTGAGTTGCAAACCACGATGGTCGCAAGCATATCTTCTCTCCTCTATGTAGATTGTCATACACACCGAACAGATGTAGGTAAGCCAAATTGTTCCCTGATGGAAGCCTACCCCCGAACGCAGAAGTGGAGCTCCGCAATCACATCTTTCAATTTTTGGCATCTCCTTCTCCGCAAAATTTACAGCCTTCAGTGAAGATGATGAAAGTGTGCGTTCCAAGGGACATTCCGCCGGGAACTTGCCATTTGGGGATAGTCCCGACAGAACCGCAATGACGGCATTTGAGCCAGCAATGCGTTTTGCTGATATACATGCAAGGCCACGAACACATAAGAACAACGCACTCGGGAGTATGGATGGGAATCAGCCTAACGCCTTCCGCTTCGGTGCTTTCGCAAATCGCGCAACAGGGTTCGCTCATATAACCACCTTCATCTCTTCTACGTGAAGTTGCCAGTTTCCGTCTTTGATTTCTTCCCAGATGCGGAACTTCTTTCCCGCGAAGCTGGGGTTGGAAAGGTAATCCATCGTGGCAGTATGGCGGGTCAAATCACGCTCATACTCGCTGGCGTTCTTCCAGTATTCAAGGGGAATCTGGAGAACCAGCACGGCAAACCAAATGATAGCCTTTTTCAATGTACACCTCCTTATCCTTTTTTGAGATAGCCTCT